>JBGPRA010000041.1:0-13474 GCA_041489375.1 Bathyarchaeia archaeon
GTTATGGTTGACGAGCTCTGGGAGGATATCGTGTTCGATGGGAGAAAGCACATAACACTCGCTTCTCTCAGCCCGGAGATCGCGGACTTGACAATTACAACATGGGGTATAAGCAAGACATGGGGCATACCCGGGTTGCAGTGTGGTTACACTGTTGCCACAAACAAGAAGATCATGGATGACATCAAGAAATGCTCTGCTGAGATCTTCTATGGCGCTACGACGCTTGGACGCGCGGCTGCGCGTGCTGTTCTCGATGAGAAGAGTGAGTACTGGGTGAGGGGTATAATGAAGCAGCTTCATAAGACACGAGCCATAGCGACGAGGAGGCTGACTGAGATGGGCTGTAAGGTACCTGAGTTACAGGGGACTTACCTCATGTTGCCTAGGTTCAACGTCAAGATGAGTCATGATGAACTCTTCAACTTCATTCTTGAGAAGGCGAAGGTCGGTCTCCAATCTGGGACGGACTTCGGCTCAAATGGGGCAATGCACTTAAGGATGACGATAGCAACCAGCGAGGTAATTCTAAACGAGGCGCTTGACAGAATAGAGAGGGCTCTGCAGAAAACACTGAAATAGAATCATCACGTCTCTGCGCGCTAGCAGAGGGGTGGTTTACCACCTCTCCCAGGTCACCATCTCAGCTAAAGCTTTCCTATCCTTTGCTGCAGGCGACTCGTCAGGGTATCCTAGGGGAGTTAATGCGACGACCCGGTGGCTATCAGGGATACCTAGCGCTTCTCGCACGACCTTCTCGTTGAACTGCCCACCAATCCAGCATGTCCCGAGGCCCTTCTCAGCAGCTGCGAGGATTAGGTGCTCCATACTGATGCCCATGTCAAGCATGAAGTATGGCTTCTCGTCCATGTTACCCGCTTTGGCTGGGTCCCCGCACCCGACTATTATGATCGGGGCTTTTGCAGTCCATTCCCTTGTTGTGATCTTCTTGCGAGTAGCTTCGTCGGAGACGATTATGTACCTCCAACACTGCCTGTTGGCCCAGGATGGTGCTTGTCTTGCGGCTTCGAGGATGTATTCAATATCCTTTTTTGGAACAGGATCGGGTTTGTATTTCCTTATGCTCTTTCTCTTCTTTACGAGTTCCATGAAATCCATTATGAAGACGCCAAGGAGTAGTTGGGATTAAAGGAGATAAACCTGTGTACCATGCGCGAATTCAGTGATAGAAAAAATATTAAGTAGGGTTGAGACTTTCCAGGGCAAGTTTGTAGTTACCATAAATCGCATTTGCGGCGGTTTTGATGTCAGCTTGCTCGCTTAGTGTTAGTATATCCCAGATGTTCGGTCCGATCTTGGATCCCACAACGGTTGGTACACTGACATGGACTGCCTCGGGGAGTTCTGGGAACTTCATCGAGTTGGAGACACTCATTAATTCTCTTCTGTCCTTTAGTATTGCTCTGACTACGTCCCTGAAACCGGCTGCGGGGCCGAACTCGGTCGCTCCGACAACGTCCACTATCTGTTTAGATATGCCTCGAACATATTTGACCACGTCAACTTTATCGAGTGTCTTATGGGAATCAGTGAGGTAGTCGTCGACCGTTTTGCCTTTGATCCTTGTTTGGGACCAAAGGGGGTATGCAGCTGATCCGTGTTCACCGCCGATGAAGCCTTCCACCTCTGTGACTTTTACACCGAGGTTCATGCATAGTTTAGTCCTAAACCTGAGTGTGTCTGGATAGTCTCCTGTGGCTATAACGAAGTTCTCCTTGCTTAACCTCTTGAAGAGAGTCGCCATGGCATCGACGGGATTGGATACAACAACCCACTTGGCACCATGGTTTCTCGGTACTGTTTCCTCAACTACCTGCTTGATCGTTGCGGCGTTCGCTGTTGCTAGATCACGTCTGTCTTGCTGTACGCCCGGCATTCTTGGCTTACCGGGACAGACGACCACTAGGTCAGCTCCACTCACGCCGTCGTCTTTTTCGTAGGAATTAATCTCTACGTTTAATCCGAGGCTCGCAGCGGCGTGCTTTAGCTCTTCGCCGAAGGCCCATGATAGGCCGGGTTTTATGTCCACGAGACTGAGTTCATCCATCAGCCTCTCAGTTAGGAGTGAGTAGGCAGTTGGTCTACCGATCCTGCCGTTCCCGACTACGGCTACATGAACACCCATTTTGTGACAGAGCTAAGTATAGTTATAAGGAATTAAAGATTTGTTGATATTGCCATAGGTATACTTACGCGGCGCGCGCGAAATTTAAATGTCAATTCTCACCGTGAAATGAGCCACCCAAGCCTTAGTCTATTACACAGGCGATGCGCAGACAAGCATGTGTGGGGTGTCCCTTATGCGCCTAAACGCGCGCGCGTATATCTTATGAAGAATAGAAGCAGAACATCACGACTTGTGCTACGTTATGCGACTGAGAAAGTCAGCCCAAAGAATAGAGAACTCGTTCTCGCACGCACATAAATCCAAAAAGCCTCGTTGATAAGAATGAGTAATGTGTCATATCAAGATTAAAACCTAGCTGCGAAGATACAGTGAATAAATAGTTGGGAGACAGCACAGCGATGACCACGAAGTACAACCGCCTCATAAACGAAAAGAGCCCATACCTCCAGCAGCACGCTCATAACCCCGTGGACTGGTACCCCTGGGGAAACGAGGCCTTCCAAGAGGCGAAGAGACGCGACGTCCCTGTGTTCCTCAGCATAGGCTATTCGACCTGCCACTGGTGCCACGTCATGGAGCGTGAAAGCTTCGAGGACGAGGCCACAGCCGAAGCCCTGAACGCCGCGTTCGTCTGCGTCAAAGTCGACAGGGAGGAGCGGCCTGATCTCGACGCCCTTTACATGTCAGCCTCTCAGATGCTCACCGGAGGAGGTGGCTGGCCCCTGACTATCATTATGACGCCTGAGAAGGAGCCATTCTGGGCAGGGACTTACCTGCCCAGGACAAACGGACGCGGAATGCTCGGCTTACAAGAGTTGATCCCCAGAGTGAGTAAGCTCTGGAGTAGCGACCGTTTCAGGCTTGTCTCAGATGCTGCATCAGTAATTGAAGCCCTGTCGCAGATACCAGCTGCGGTTAACCCAACGGTACTTAGCAAGACCACGCTTAACAAGGCCTACAGGCAGCTATCCGTAAGCTATGATAAGCAGAACTCTGGATTCGGCGGCGCCCCCAAGTTCCCCTCCCCACACCATTTAATGTTCCTTCTTCGCTACCACAGAAGAACCCGGGACCCAGACGCGATCAGAATGGTAGAAAAGACCCTAGATGCGATGATGAGGGGCGGAATCCACGACCAGATCGGGGGCGGATTCCACCGCTACTCAACCGACGCTCAGTGGCTTGTACCACACTTCGAGAAGATGCTCTACGACCAAGCGATGCTCCTGCTCGCATACACAGAGGCTTACCAAGCAACCGATAAACCGATGTACGCATCCACCGCCCGAGGCATCGCGGACTTCACACTGAGAAACTTGACATCACCTGAGGGAGCCTTCTACTCAGCGGAGGACGCTGACAGCGAGGGTGAGGAGGGCAAATTCTACACGTGGACGCTGAGGGAGCTCGGGAATGAACTCGACGAGGAAGAGACTTCGATCGTTATCCGAGTCTATGGAATAACAGCGTTGGGCAACATAAAGGAGAAACCCGGCGCTAACGTCCTCCACATAGCTGCCTCTAATAACGAAACCACACAGGAACACCTAGATCCAACGCAACAGCGTGAAAAACTACAAACGATAAAAAACAAGCTACTCAAAGCAAGGAGCAGAAGAACAAAGCCCTTCCTAGACGACAAGGTTCTAACCGACTGGAACGGACTAATGATAGCCGCCCTATCTAAAGCCGGTACTGCACTAGGCGAGGAAAGCTACGTCAAAGCGGCTGAGAAAGCTGCTGACTTTATCCTTAAAAGATTGTATGAGGGGGAACTCCTCCACCGTTATAGGCTAGGGGAGTCAGCAATACCGGCCTTTCTTGATGACTACTCATACCTAACGTGGGGACTACTCGAGTTATACGAGGCAACTTTCGACGTAGAGTACTTGAAGGTAGCTAAACGCTTAACCCACGACGCAATCAGGCACCTCTGGGATCCAGACCTTGGAGGCTTCCGCATTAGCCGACCACTTGAGAGTCATCTGCCTAGCATAACAGAGACCTATGACGGGGCGAAGCCCTCCGGGAACTCGGTGATGGCGATGAACCTCATGCGCCTCGGAAGAGTCGTTGAGTCGAGCCTAGAAGCGAAGGCAGAGCAGCTTTTCAAGGTGCTTGCATCTCTCATCGAAAATAACCCCGTCGCCCACACGTACCTGCTATGCGCACTCGACTACAGCATCGGTCCAAGCTACGAGGTCATTGTAGCAGGCGACCCAGCCTCCTTGGATACTCGCCAATTAATAGACACCCTGCGCAAATCCTATTCTCCAAACAAAGTTCTGATGTTTAAGACCCCTAGCCTCGATGCAATGCTAGACTACACGTCGACGATGAGCATCATTGGCAGCAAACCAACCATCTACATCTGCAGAGACCGGACCTGTAGTATGCCACTCACCAACGTCGAAGAGGCCATAAGATCACTGGGCATCAAATAACATCTCTAAACAACAAATCGTACGCGCGCTTCTCCAATTGTGGAGGGTTCAAGTCTCACGCACTAGAACGTATATTAGGTGCATTGAATGGTCGAGGCGTCATCTCAAAAGTTCGATGCAATCGTTGTCGGAGCAGGACCAGGTGGCTGCTCCTGCGCGGCACACCTCTCAAAAGCTGGGCGAAGGGTGCTACTGCTAGACAAGGAACACTTCCCGAGAGACAAGGTATGCGGGGACGGCATCAGTGGTAAGAGCATCAGTATGCTTGAAGAGCTTGGGCTGATCGATGAAATAGAACTCACACCCCACCGCAACATCACAGGGGTCACCTTCTCGTCTCCCGATGGAAGCGTCGTCGAAATCCCTCTACCGAAGAAAGAGGAGAAGATCTCTCATGGATACTGCATTCAGCGCAAGTTATTCGATAACGTCCTATTTCGAAACGCTAAGCAACTCTCAGCAAGGACGATTGAAGGCCTCAAGATTGTCGACTTGATCAAGGACAGAGATGGTGATCATGAAAAGGTTATAGGCGTGATAGGGATGACTCGGGAAGGTCAAAAGGAGTTCTATGCCGATATAGTGGTGGGTGCCGATGGCGCTAATAGCACCGTCGCAAGGTTGGTGGGAAATAGACAGTACGATTTAGAGCATCTTAGCACTGGGCTCCGCTGCTACTATCGAGGCGTTGGCGGCTTGAAGGAAAACATAGAGCTACACTTCTTCGACGAGTTCAAACCTGGGTACCTTTGGGTATTCCCCTTGGATGACGGCTATGTCAATGTCGGTGTCGCAATGGTTGTGGGCGACATGCGTTCGAGGAAGGTCAACCTAAAAGATGCGTTATTCAGAGCCATCGAAGAAAATCCAGTGATAAAGGACCGCTTCAAGGACTCAACCATGGTTCCTGGGACGCTGAAAGGAGGGATGATGCCACTCGGTTCAAGTAGGCGGAAAGCCCATGGCTGCGGATGGCTTCTCGTGGGAGACGCCGCTTCCCTTGTGGACCCCTTCACAGGTGAAGGCATCGGAAACGCCTTGTACTCGGGGAAGTTAGCGGCGGAAGCCATCTCAAAGGCTTTTAAGAAGAACGACTTCAGTGAGGCTCAGCTTTCAGGATACGAAAGTGCTCTTGAAGAGGCATTCGATCAGGAGCTGATTAATAGCTACCAGATGCAGAAGCGCGCCGAAAGCAGGTTTCTATTGAACCTCTTCATGCGCAAAGCCTCAAGAAGCCAGGAAGTGAGAGACCTGATGGTGAGAACGCTAACTGATTCCCAATCCCGCGTGACATACACTTCGCCACTCACCTACCTCAAAATCCTAATTACGCCACCATACTGGTGAACTATCCACTCCTCGCGCGCGGGGGGATAGTCCTCTGTGTATTCCCCATTCGATCCCTGATACTAGTTCAAGGACTAGTAAACAGAGGAGATAAATCTGATTCTTTTCGGGGCGAACATTACCATTTTTTATTTTTATGACAAATATTTAATTTAGACGTGTGTTCATAGATTCTCAAAATCTAACATCTAGGTACATAGCAAAAACAACTAAAATTTAGATAAATAGCTCTCGTTTC
Source organism: Bathyarchaeia archaeon (assembly GCA_041489375.1). Lineage (GTDB taxonomy): Archaea > Thermoproteota > Bathyarchaeia > TCS64 > TCS64 > UBA8941. The sequence goes on from JBGPRA010000041.1 coordinate 6,179, forward strand.
TTGACATTTTGTACCATAGTGCTGCCGAGGCTCAGACAGATGGAGCACGGGAAGTCGTCGTCAAGGAAGTTGACTCCATAGTCTTACCCCCAAACACATAGAAAAACAAGCACGCGCGCGAGGTTATTAGAGTGAATCACCATAATTGAAGTGTATTTTATCTGGTATCGATTCGCTAACTACATTATATGTGTCATCCGGAAATACGCACCTAATGTATGGCCCTGAGCGAGTATTGATAAAGTCACATCTCTGAGCAATGTTTTGATAGGGATGACCCCTCACTACCTCGTAATAAATCACATTAATCCCCCTGTCATCGAGAGCAGCACAGGCCCGCCGCATCAGCGCCGTTGCAATGTCAAATCTATTAGGCAAGGTGAGCATATCCATGATTCGACTCTCGGCATATCCCTCATCGCATGTTGTCTGTAGGACTAGATAACCGAGGATATCGCCCCCCTGGGCTGCCTGAAGGATCTGGAATTCGCCGCTCCTCGGGTCACAGTACCTCCAGTTCAGGAATCGCTGATCCTTTTCCAAGATGAAGCTGCAACTGTTTTTCACCCTGCCCCAAAATACATCGATCTTTGGATCGAATTTCTGTATCTCTTCTATGCTGAAGTCGTTTTGGGGTCCCTCATCGCTTTTTACGATTTTCCTCAGCTTATTCATCGTTTCCAGGGACTTGAAACCGAGTCCAACGAGGGTGGGGTTCGTCGTGAGTCTTTTCTTAAGATAGGTATTCTTGACCTGTCTGTTTCTCAAATGCGTCTCCACGTCACGAATCCTAACCATATAAGATACAATCTTGGGAAAAACCGTATGTTCTACCTTTAAATTTCTTCTATTGATAATTATTGGGTTGCCTGAGATTGTGTAACTAAACTTAGCACCCTTCTCTTCACGAAATTTTGGGCCTATCTCAAAGATTCTCGAGTATACCCCCATGCCCCTATAGTTGGGATGCGTAGTGAAATCAACATTATTATTGCCGAGAATAATCTCCTCCCCAATCTTCACATTGAATAAGAGCCCGTGCCCAACACCGATGATCTTGTTATCGACAATAGCCACCTTAATTGTTGAGCCCAAAGGTGTGTCCTGAAATTTCCACTTCCAGTATTCGAGTGGGTTCTTCAATTTTCTATATGTATCGAAAGCTATCCTTAGGAGTTCGACTATGTCTTTCTCTTCGCCTGGTTGATATAGTCGAACCTCAATCTCTTTACTCATATGAGTAGTTATGTTTTCGTACTTTATATAATTTGATTAATATTGATAAGAAAAATTGATATCATATTGTTCGCTTCACATGCACCATGACCTCGATTCGCGTGCTGTCAGCACAAGTGTGTGTGTGGGCCATAGTCTTATCTTGAGTCCCACCTGATACTCAACCGTGACTTGTGAATGGTTGGTGAAAAGGCACAAGTTCAGATACGTCCATTCCGAAAAGAAGACCAGGGGACAGCCCTTGCACTCCAAGACGAGTTCATCGAGGAGTTCTTCCCAGAGTTCGTAGGGGACCCCAGGCTCCACAAATGGAACGTGGACGTCTACGACATCTACACGTCCTACATGGAGGGAGACGGTAACTTCTGGGTCGTGGAGAAAGGCTCAGAGGTTGTGGGTATGGGAGGGATCAGGATCAGCAAAGGAGCCGCTCCTGTCCTAAGTCGCGTCCGCGTCAGGAGGTCGGAGAGGGGAAATGGCTACGGGGTCCTTCTCCTCAGGCATATGGAGGAGTATTGCCTCAAACGGGGATACCGGAAGATACTTGTGGACACCGAGAACCACATGGTCTCCGCCGTAAGGCTGTACGAGGGACATGGTTATCGTAGGATCCGGGAGACGAGAGAGGAGATAGATGGGAAGATCTACACCAGCTATTTCTACGAGAAATGCCTTTGATTCGTTAACTTGGACATCCATGAGAGAGCTCTGAGCGCACGCGCTCGCTGGCGCGAGATTCTACTGTATTAGACGCAATTAATCGGTGACATTAGGCTCCGACTCATACTTAGATACAGTACATTAAAAAGCAAAAAGAGCACTTCTGAAGTCACTAATGATGGCAGGGGTGCAATGGAACGCGCTTAAACTCCAGCGGCACTGATTGGTTTGCCCAGGTGGGAGCGGACGAAAGGTCCAAGCAGTGGAAGACCCGAAAGCCGCTGAGCCGTGAGGAGTGGGCTGCGAAGGAACTTGCGCGCGCGCTTTGACGTTGAGATTGGTGGATGGTACGAAGATCACTCGACAAAGAACTATCCTGCTTGCTACTACAATTATCCTTGCGGTAGTAAGCATCGTCCTCTTCACCACACTGAAGCTGAATGAAGCAGTAGACACGAAGGAAACCACTCCCGCGATCAGGAACTTCACGATAGGCGTCATACCCGGTAATCAACAGAGCCTCCCTAACTACTCCTTCCAAACTAGACTCGCACAAGAAGACATAAACAGATACTGCGAGGAGAAGCGGTTAAACATCAGGTTCAACTTCACGCTGAGCGAACCCGTCGAGGAATCCAGTCAAGCCCTAAAATACACTAAGGAACTCCGGGCTGCAGGCGTAGAGATGATACTCGGATACGCTTGGTCCTCACACCTCTGCAGCGGGGCAAGAGCCTATGGTTACAACAACACGATGGTTCTAATGACGCCCAGCGCCTCATCTCGCGTCTACTCACTCGCCAAACCCGACACGCTGTACCACCTCTGCGTCCTAGACACGGAGCCAATCGAGACAACCCTCATGGCGATGAGGGACAGGGGAGTCAAGGCATTCCTGCTCATGTATAACGCTCAAAGCGGAAACGCCGAGTCCTATGCCTCTTGGGTTAATGGCATGAAGTTCCTCGGTTTCTCTCATAATCAGACACTAATATACAGCGAGGACACACCGATGGATCCCTTCATGGAGAGAGCGGAGAGCACTGTTGCTGAAATGGTGAAGACCTACGGGCCTGACCAGACCGCAATTCTCTGGCTCGACTACGCTCCTCTGGCTGGAGAAGCCGAGCCGAATGGGGACGACTTCCTGGATAAAGCAGTTTCATACCCCAACCTATCCTCGGTGACGTGGTACAGCTGGGAGGAGTCGGTTAAACAGGAGGCCTACGCAAGCTTAGGTAATAGTACGGCTGCGAAGCTGAGGCTAATTAGCCCAGTTTGGGATCCAAAAACAAACCCCACCTACGAGAGGATCAATGCTCTCTTTTTAGAATCAGAGGAGGCAAAAGTAACCGATGTTTACGGCAACACTTTCTGGAGAGATGAGCTGGGGCAGGCCAATTGCAACATCTATGATGGTCTCTGGGTACTCAGCTTATCAGCGATCCAGGCGAATTCGACAGCCCCGTTGGCGATAAAAGAGGTTCTTCCAGGGGTTGCGTCTAACTACGTTGGGGCTACTGGTAGATGTACTCTCGATGAGACTGGAGCGAGAAAAGGGGCCGACTACGTTTTTTATGCGTATTTCGAAGTTGAGGGGCGAGTTCTTAGTTTACCTTGTGGGAGCTATGATTGGGAGAAGAATACGTTCACTTGGAACGATAAGTTACTTGGGGGTTCATAAGACAGCGCACCCCCCTGAAAGTCGCCTCAATCTGATCATAAAGCAGCTTCACTTCATCCATGGCTCTCATGGTGGAAATCGATTACCAATTTTAAAAACATGCTTTCTCATTTAATCTTTACTTGATTCTAGTAAACAATAGATAACTTTATAGGTAAATTTTTACCAAATATATATGCATGAGATTCCTTCGCCCGGAACCACGTATCACGGAGTGAAAAAGATGGGTCTGCTGTCAAACCACGAATCCACAGTCTGGCACGAGTTCCAGTCAGGACTGTCCACCACCGCGATAGCCGAGGCACACCCAGCGGAGAACTGGACACCCGCCTACGTCTCAAGAGTCCTCAACAGGAGCAGAACCAAGATCGCGGAAGCCTTGAGGACTCACGCGAACAGCCACAGACTCGACGTGGAAAGCATCCTAGACTACAAAGGACTCCTCATAGGCTTCGACTACCAAACCAACGCCCAAGTCTACGCAATCTACACTGAACACCTCGGTGTAGTGATCTGGTACCGCCACGACTCCTACGCTGGAAAGCTCTGCCCCAAATGCCCCAAAGAAGCAGATTGCGGAGAGACTCTCAAAACAATAATCCAAGAGTACAGAATAGAGCTTCGCCCCGACGAGGAGGCACTTCCAATGACGCAGCGCTCCATAGCTATCTTCAACAAACTCGCGGCGAAGGAGACCCAACGCTATAGAAGAGGATAGAAAGGTGAATACGAATGGAAGGTAAAACAAATAGTAAGGTGATCAAGCCCCCCGTCCCCAACATGATGAGCGGCAAGATCTTCAAGCCATCGAGAGCGTTCCTATACAAATCCTGGACGAAGAACCTCGCGATAGCCATCACAATATGGGCTCTCGTGATGATCTCCTACGTAGGCATGGCGAGCCTCATTTCTTACAGTGAACCGGAAAAGTATTCATCCGCAACTCAGGCCATCATAGAGTTCATTGTTCCAGTCAACTTATGGACCATCTTAGCCAACCTAATCTGGCTCATCCCCGCCTTGGCGCTGACCCCAAAATACATTGAAAGTATAGAGTACTCAGTCAAAGCAGAGTCAGGGGAGACGATGCCTGAGATCTACGTTAAAAAAGGGATTCTGACCATCACCCGCAAACACGTCCCCTTCAGAACAATCACAAACATCGAGAGCAAAGCAGGCCCCTTCGATAGGCTCTTCGAGATAGGTAACGTCAGCATAGAGACCGCCGGCTACTCCGGTAACAAGACAACGGGACCCGAGGAGAAGCTGGAGGGGATCCTCTTCTACGAGGAAGTGAGGGACTACATCCTCAACGAGTTGCGGAGGTTTAGGGCACCCTACACGATCGGGACTGAGGTCGTTCGGCCTGAAGAAGAAAAAGTTCCACGTGGAGAGGGCCTCGACGACGAGATGCTGATGACGCTCCGAGAAATACGTGACCTTCTAAGAAGCACACGCTCAGAAAAAAATCTTGATTAGGCGCATGCGCTAAGATAAATTCGCTTACGACATCACGCCCGCGCGCGCTTCGGTTCTCTCCACATACACCAGAGTGTCGGGCCTCCTGATAGATGTATTTCTCTTAAGGTCCGGAACCCGTATCGTTCGTAGAGAGGATTATTTCGTATATTACTGCTTTCAAGATAAGCCGGTAAACCCTCCGAGTCGACGTGATCCAGGGTGTATTGAAGAAGCATAGAACCGTAGCCTTTTCCCTGGTGATCAGGGTCGACGCCTATAGAATCGAGATAATAATATGGCTCACTTGGTTGATTACCCTCACAGGCATCTACGAAGCTGAGGAACCGACGCACTCTACCGAGACCCGCCCAGTGGAAGTACCTGGGTAGCATAGAGATCCAGGATAGTGAGATCGAGTGATTCTCCTTTTCGGGTGGAACCCAGATCGCACAAGCCATAAGATCACTTGTCGTTGTCTCTGCGCCTCCCTGATAAGCATCGTTTAAGCAGAACTTGAACAGGTCAGTCAGAGCTTCTAGCCGTTTATTGTCTTGTCTAACTATCCATGAGAGAACTGGGTCATCTTTGAAGGAAAGTGTGAGTACCTGAGCAAGTTTTGAGATGTCACGTCTCTCAACTTTCCTGACGTTTACCCCTGGAGGCATAGGTAATGATTCTTTAGATGAATAGGTTAAACCTATTCTTCAGACAGGTGAAAATTATCACCTCAATAATCTTATCCTCACGCGCGTAGTATTGCATACGCGCTTTAACTATCTCGCTATTCTCCATATGTCCAGGGTAACATCAGCGAGGATTGCCTTATCCGAACTGAACTCCAACATGTACTCGCCACGAATTAAGGCGACGGTATCACCGCTCATCGAAGTGACGTCACTCCAGCGCACCGACTCATGCGTCGGCAAGTCACCCGGAACGTAGGGCTTATCAGGTGTCAGCAACCTCACCGTCATCGGCTTCGTGGAGTTGAACCTGAAACCAACGACCTCCCCCTCATTTAGTAGAACCCTATAGGTCTGTGTCTTTCCCATCAATCCATAGGGGAGTGTTTGGGGTAAGTTTACGAGTCCTAGATCCAAGTAACCAGTTGTCTGGTACACTATTAGGGGAGCCTTGAGTGGCTCCAGTATCCTGATCGATGATACGCTCAGCAGGTCGTACTCGTTGCCCCAACGGGTCACTTTGAAGGGCGTCCCAGTTACTTCGACTCTGAGGTGTGCCTTGTACGCTCCACCGATCTCGTCGCCTGTGAGCCCAGCGGCTAGGCCGTTACCGCCCCCTATGAGCATCTCGCTGTGGAAGGTTGGGCAGTATAGGTAGTATGTCTTGGTTGAGTTGCCCTCACTTTGAGTCATCACGAAGGCGCTTGAGTTTATATAAAGGTCTTGACTGCCTATTGGCCCCGGTTGGCCTTGGTAGGTTGCTGGGAAGCTCATTAATCCCATGATCCCGGTGAGAGTCAGGGTTCGCGTTGTCTCAGGCTGGGTCATCGGGTTCTGTGTGACTAACGCTATGGAGATTATTGTGAGGAGGCTGATTGCGATTATTGCTGCGATGTGTTGGGCCTTCAAATGCTAAGCCTAATACGAGTTGTTTTCTTTGGATATAGTACTACGTTTTAGAACACGTGCACGAATGTTTGCGTGGCTTCACTGCCTCACCTACGCTCAGCCACGTCTGTTTTTCGCATATAATCACCGCCCACGCCTGGGCTCAAGGTGAGACGCGAGCGCAGCTTTTTTATATGGAAAAATTATAGCATCACTGCATTTCTATCCTAAGTAAAAAACCTGTAAAAGGATTTACAGTTTAAGGAGCTTAGAGGCATTCCCCGAGAGAATGGCCTCCTCCGCCTCGGAGCCCAGATTCAGCCATTTAATCCTTTTATGAGCTTCCCCGATATCGCCAATTTGATGTGGATGATCACTACCGAGAACGATCTTTTCATGGCCGAGGAAGACCAGTGTGGACTTGAAGACTTCCTCATCATAGATCAATGAGTCAACCCAGATCCTCTTCAGGTACTCGGTCGGTGGCTTCTTTATATTCACTTTACATTCTGGATAGGCCTTGTAGCCTATGTTAATCCGTCCCCTAAGATAGGGGTAGATGCCCCCGAGGTGTGAAGCAACAATCTTTAGCTCAGGCATCCTATCGAATAAACCGCTGAAGACCATCCTTAGCACACTGAGGCTAGTGTCGTGCCCAAAGCCCATTATGGGGACCAGTCTATA
>JBGPRA010000042.1:0-13472 GCA_041489375.1 Bathyarchaeia archaeon
GCTGCTGTGGCTGAAAATAGTAGTAATAATATCGTCCTCGCAAAGGCAGGAGAATTAGCTGAGGCCCTGATTTTGACGAGGGAATTCAAGGAGGGAAACGATAAGGGGTTCTCCCTCATCCTCGCCGAGTGTAACCTGGTCATCGCCAAGGAGACAAGGATCAACTACGGCGCCCTTGGCAAGAAGCAGGGTAGTTGCTGCGGGTAAAACACGCCAGCAATAATTATTCCGATTAACTTGTTTTAGCAGCAATTCTCCTCAAGCAATGGCAGCATCGGGTTCGGGATGAACTCTACGATGCTGCCGAGTGTGAGTGGGATTTCTATGCTTTTCGTCTCAACGACGATGTTCATGTGGTTGGGCATGTGATTATAGTCGAAACCCGCGAGTTGGCCCACCTCCTCACCATCTATCCTTACCTCGTCACCGTTGACTATGTTACCCCCCTGGGTGATCTCTATGAAGGCAATAGCAGCTGCGTCTTCTTCCGCCTCTTCGAGTGGGTTCCAGACCATTATCTCGTGGATGTCTCCCTTCGGGACTGCGCGGCTCCAGGCCTCGCTGAGGTCGATGCCGGAACTGTTGAAGGTCACGTCTATCACTGTGACTACCTCCCCCTTGACCGAGCGCCGCTCTTTATAGATGTTGGGCGCCCTTACAATGTGGAGCGTTTTCTTTACCTCCGCTTGGAGTTCTGGCTGGTCTTTAATGCATCCGCATTGTGTTTCCTCAATAGTGCTTGGGGTTGTCTGGCAGGCACATGGCTTTTCCTTAGTTCCCTCAGTCAATTAAATCGATGTAATTGAATACATAATTATATAAAAGCCTTATGTATCAATTCTACATATATGAATATGTTTATATGTAACTCTGGATTTAGGTGAGTGGGGGTGAAAGGTTGAGGAAGGTTAACGAGAAGCCTAAGAAGTTAGAGTATCGTGGTAAAATGTTCCATTATAGCAATACTATTCCACATACTCGATATCTTTGCTCTGAATCAAGTCCAGAGATTCCGCAGATGAAGTTATGCTAGAGTAGCGTTCACATTAAAAATACAACCTTTTTTCGCACGCGCCGAGTGTAATCATGCTCTCAGGTACTCGGAGAAAATTCGCCTCTCCGCCGCCCGAAGTATCTCTGAAAGGGTTGATATCGATACCCCCACCTCCTTAGCAACCTCAATCGAGTCTTTACCACGAGGAAAATCAAAATACCCCAATGAGAAAGCCTTCCTAATAACCTCTTCCTGCCGATCTGTTAGCACCCCCTTTTCTCCTAGAGAGGTCAACCGATCAACCCTATTCTCGATACCAAGCTCACCAAGACCATCAATTACTCCTCCAAGCGTCTCGTTATCCGTGATTAGGAGCCACTTCATCCACCCCTTATAGATCTCAACAGGGAACACTAGGAAAGACCTAGATGTGATCAACACTTCGCATGCGGGACAATACACCACATCAACCACGATGTTAACCGACCGATCACCACGAGAAATGACGTCAACCCCACCCACTGACGGATGATCACATATCAGTGCTAACGCCTCATCAATCACGGAGTCTTTTCCCTTCAAGGTGACAAGCCCCCAACCCTCTCCTCGCTTTCGCCCTCCCACTCTGCAGGTTATCTCCAAATCATATTTTTCTGAGACCGGTGTGACCCAGAGCCCCGGGACCCTGAGGGAGAGGAGGGCTTCAATCAAATGACTCTACCAATGTATATGCCATAACCAAGGTACTTTTCAGTTTCCTCGAAAAGCCGAGAAAACTGTGCGAGTCTCTCCCGATAGTTAGGTTTCACGAATCCTTTAGCGGCACACTTGAGCCCTCTCAGTAGCCCTTCGTCCCTTAGCATGCCTCTCATGGTAAAGTGGAGATCGTTCAGCTCTTCATGGATAACCCTTAGGCCTGCTCTTTGGAAGCGGTCATGCCAGCCTTGATGAAGATCTGCCTGTATCGAGACTGAGCAAAAGGTCTCCTGTACTCTCTTAGCGATATACTCTGTGGGGGCTTGTTTCCATGTGAGCTCGATGGCTCCTACGAAGCCGCCCGGCCTCACTACTCTGGCTACTTCTCTCAACGCCTTGTCCTTATCCGTGAAGACTAGGACTGCCTGGGAGATGGCGCCATCGAAGATGTTGTTTTCGAATGGTAGGTTCTCGATGTCCGCGTACCTGAACTCTGTCATCATGTTCAGATTATACTTGTTAGCGGATTTTCTTGCGGTGGATAGTAGCCTCTCGTCGATGTCCACTCCATTAACGTGGCATCCGTACTTTCTCGCTAGGAGAATTGAGCTGCCTCCTTTTCCGCAGCCGAGATCAATGATCTTTGATCCGTTTCTTATTCCACTGAGTTCTGCTAGCTTTTTGGTCGCATCCAGGCCGCCTGGATGTAATACGCTTAGTCCCAGTTTTTTTGCCATGAACTGGAAGGTGTCGCATGCTTCTGGTGGACAGGTTTTGACTATTCTGTAATCAATTGTCTGCTCTTTGTTTACCATGTTGAATGCTTCTGCCGTGACAGGTTAGTTGTTTTCCCGAAGCTCTTCGGGAAAGTACATCATACGGGTTCTCGTGCGTGCAGGTTAAGAGGATCAAGAACGGGGGAGTATCAGACCCTCGAGACGCTGATCAACGAGGTGCGCGCGTTAAGGAAGCATAGTTGGAAGTGTGTGGGCCATAGTCTTGTCCTGAGTTCTACCCGATACTAATATGAGTGGATAAACCTCATGAAGACTGAGGAGCGCGCGCACCAATTATCAACTGGGCTGTTGTCCCAGTGCCTGTCTCTGCCGACTTCTCTCCTCGATCCCCTCCCACGTCTTCACACCGTATGGTGCTAGCACCGAAACGTGGTCATTGATCTCCCCCACGGTCTTCTTAATCATCTCCGGGGCTGATGGATCATTCAATATCTTCGCATAGAAATAGAGTATAATATTGGTAAGATAGCCAGCAGTCTCCTCAGAGCTGAGCTTCACCTTCTCAGGCGAGACCATCATATACGTTAGATTCCGAATAACCTCATTGTACCTGACTGCCGCATACAATGCGTTAATGCCTTCATCCTTCTCCACCAGCTCCTTAACCGCCTTTAAATCGTTCGTTATTCTCGCCTCCTCATCCCTAGCCTTGCTGATCCTCTCGTTAAGCTCCTCGATGGTGTCGATGCCATTCAGCGCCTCCTTGAACTTCTCCGGCGTATCGCTTCTTCTTAGAAGCGTCGGCAAGGCTGCAAGAACATTCGATTTCCATCCTGAGAATATTAATGTAGAGAGAGCTAGATTCGCATTCAGGAAAGTGTTATAGGTTTTCCTCTGTTCATCAAGCTGCTTCTGCGTTTCAAGAAGCTCATCACCAAGCCGCTTCTCAAGTGCATACAGATACGAGATGCTCCCAAAAGTCTCGACAGCTTCACGGACCTTCTCCAACCCACCGTACCTAACACAAAGCTTCTTGACCTCAACCATGTCGCCGTGATTAAACCCGTACTTAGTGAGCAACCCATTGTCAAGATCAATCCTGTCCCCAACCTGCTTAACCGTCAACTTCGCTTGAAGTATCTCCTCGCTCCGCCTAAGCAGGGCCTCAGGATCACCCCCGATTAAACCCAGTTTGGCGTCGAGCTCGGCGACGCGCTCCATACTCGATCTCTTCGCCTCAACCGATTTCTTAACGTCCAAGAAATTAGCGACATCACCCAGCGACCTACCGGAAGACGCCAAACCCCTCAACTTACCCATGATACTCTCCTTCATACTCGAATCCACCACACTACCCCAACCAGACGTGTACAGCCTCACAGTCACCGAGTCCCAGCGACCACCCGACAGCTCAGATATCTCACCACTCGAAAACCCACACCTGCGAAGCACCGCCATAAACTCCTTCGCCCTCACCAGAGAAGACCCCCTGACCACATCCTCCCCCGAGAGAGCCACGAACTCACGCACAGCCCCGAGGAGGGACTCCACACCCTCAACCAGCATCACACCACCCCCCAACCAACCACCGCAAAACCCGATTGCAACATGGAACTAGCCATAATCACCATAGGACTAACCATAACCACCATGGAACAAGGCATAGTCACCATGGGACTAGTCACAGCCGCAATTAGAAAACACATAACCGCCACTATACCCAATTTAGCAACTGAAAAATGGAAAATTTCAAACGGTTTCCAAACGGATCCATAACGCCTATCTAACGTATTTGTAACAGGTGAGTAACGCCCCAGAGCCCGTGCAGAGTACGCCGTCGATGTCCCCACCACATTAAGTCCCCCTGATGAAACTTTGGGCAAGGATCACGGCAGACATCCGGTAGCCTCCGCTCATCAATCAAACCTCCTAGTGGGATACGTATAACTCTACGCGATCAATAACTCACTACGCGCGCCGCCCAGCCAAGATACCATACGACCTAATCGAGGAAAAGAAGAAGCTGAGCCCCATAGTCCTCAATAGAACCTACCACAGACAAACTGCAAGGAGTGCGGTGAGAGTGGCTGCTATGCATTCGCCTCCAAGTTGCGCGCGCGCCGGCGCACGCAACAGGTATGAAGAAGCTTCTTCAGCCGATCAACATTTAGCGAGTGCTGCTCGCGCGTGAGCAAAGTATTTTATCCCAAGCTCTAAACCTACCCCTTTTATCCTACAGAGTCGAAGCAGACGCCGATGCTCCTCGAGGAATCATTCACAGCGCGAGGCCACCCCAATATACGGGCAACACACGAAAAAACGGTTGAGGTAACAAAAGAGACCCATTTAACTACACGCGGCGACTGCATTGCAGCTATAAAAGCCGAAAAGGGCCTCGCGGACCTCAGCACTGAGATGAAGAACGCTGCGAGGAGACCAGAATCCGTCATATCGCTCACTATCCGAGTTGGTGACAAGGTCTTCACAACGACTGGCCGCGGAGATTCTGAATTAACTTGGGAGCACCCAACTGACATGGTCGCGCGTATGAGTGGCTACACATGTCCCAGAACCCTGATGGTGCACGCAGACAAGGCCATCATCAACATGGCACGCTCACTCGTCCAGCAACTAAAAGACCCTCAAGCCATCGTTAAGATCACGGTATCGATAGAAACCCTTTGACCTCGCGTGCAAGACAGTAGGGAATTCACTAGCGTCGGCTCTCATCTTCGATCTTGGCTGCCTTTCTCTCAACATCCCTTAACGCTGCCTCAAACCTCTCCAAGACCGGCTCACCACCTTCAAGAACCTTATACGCAGCATCCAAAGCGTCCTGAAGATCCTTCAGAATCTGCTCCCCGACCTTTCTCCTCATCCAAACCTTCGACTCATTCTCTAATACAATATTCGTTACTCTGCCAAGCCTAAGCTGTAAAACCAGCAGCGTACCCCTCTCTCTCTCCTTAATTGTAACAAGCATGGACTTGATCCCAGTAAACCTCTCCTTACCGCTGGAAGCCTCGAGCGCGCGCGCCGGAGAGGGTGAGGTACTTCTCTGTGGCTTCATGGATACTTGATTCTAAGCCAAGCGGGGCTAGCTTGTCTGCTACTGCTTCACAGAATACATCATAGTTCAGCCCAGGGGGGACATGTGTATCGATCTTAACGAGATCCCTTAGTGTGGAGACTAGAACATCTCTATTCTCGTTGAGGACTTTGAACAACTCATCTTGGGTAGACGACATGGCTGAAGAGTCGGGGTTGGCGAATATGTATCTAACCTTAGCCCATGGCTGGACTTGCGTGCCATTCTAAATATTGGTGCGTTTTAAGGCGATGTTTGCTGGGTGGGGTCGCTGATCAGCCCTGCGAAGAGGATCGTCCCGGACCGGTCATCTCTGATGACGAACATATAGGGTCTATCAACTACGAAGGGCGTCCTCATCGGTATACTTGTGAGAGATATCCCGACATTGGTGACTGCAGCTGCTTCCGTGCCTTTTTCGTTGACTTCAACCACCGCCTTGTGGTCGACGAATGCGATGTACAGACGTTCAGGTCGAACATCTGCTATTCTACCAAAGTCAGCTAAATTACCTTCAAAGGCGATGCCCATGCCCAGGTTTGTTAAAGCGCCTTTCAGATCCACCTTCCCGTACTCTAGTTTGAGTTTCGGAAACTGCAACTCGAGTTCATTCTTTGAGAGCTTGGGGAAGTAGGCGTTGAGCTTCTCTTCGTTCAAGCCAGCCATTAACGATTCAATTGTATTGCTCTCAACTGGTAGAAACACGTACATCGCGATTTTATCCCTACCATAAGGAAGTCTCGCGATTTTTACCTCATCATCACCGTAGTAGTAGAAACTACCATCGTTATTCATCATGTCAACCTTAACAATTGACCCAGTAGCACCACCGTCAGCGGTATTGAAGTCCACCGAGCGGGTCGCGGACTCGTCAAACTCGTCAACCCAGCCTCCTTTGAAGTATATCGCGTTTATCAGAAACATGACGTTATCCGAGTCTATCTGATCGAGAATCTTGTTGATCTTGCCACGCGTTTCCTTGTTTACCCACGAGTTGACCTCATCTACGGTCGAGGAGTCGAAGGGCCTCGAGTAGACGCCACTTTCGTAATACTTCCTCAAGGTATCCGTAAAGGTCGGACTTACAGCCTGAGTGAATCCAGATCTTATCCACACGGAGTCCCCAATGTTTAAACTCACATCGCTGTCAGCACTCAAGAGACTCCCAATTAAATCACTGTAACCACTATTCACGGCATCGTCGCTCATACCTTGCAGCCCAAGGGTTCTACCCATCGCGTCGCGCGTTGACGCGTTTGCTCCGTTATAAGTCATAGCAAGTGCGATTGAAACGCTTAGAGGTGAAATGAAGATGTTTTTTCCCTCCTGTTCACGCTGCAGCTCCGTTAACAGCCTAAGAGCGAAGCCGGTATTCGCTACAACAATTGATTTGTTGACATTTACTGCCTTAGTATCCGATTCAGCGTACGCCAAACTAGGGCTTAGATTATTCAGTATAACCCCCACTCCTCCCATCGCTAAAATCATAATAACCCCTATGATGTAGAGACGCTTCGTGTGATTCATTGATTAATAGAAATAGGTCTATTGTTATAATTCTACAGTTTAGAACAGTTGACTTTAACAATTCTCAGCTAAATCTCATTCATCATCCGCGCTTAACATGATTCTAGCCTTATACTCTTTGGGTGAATAGGCGTAACTCGGGATGTTCAAACAGGATTTTGGGTTTAATGTAAACTCTCCACCCGATATTTTTTCTGGGTCCTTCTCCTGCATCCTCTCTACTCTCTCGTAAATGCTCAACGCCCCGTTCACCAACCGTTTCAACAATCACCCGCTCTTCAGACCTTGACCTGATTAAATGAGCTACACTTCGGACACTTGTATACGGCGTCAGTGATCTGAATCCTATTAATGGATTTCAACATGGAGTGACCACATTGACCACAATTATAATTTAGAAAACCTTTACCAGATATGAAGGGCTCCATTTTCATTGACTGCGACAAGTTATCCTTACTGAAGAATAATCCCTTGTCGGGCCTTGTTCGCAGTACCATCATTTTGAATGTAAATATATGCTCCATGTTATCTCCCAATAACAGATACACTATTGTTTTATATAAACACATCAAAAAGAAATGTCCGAGCAATAAATTTTTAATAAAATTATGTAATATTATTAGATTTTAAGCTGATAGCGATGTGAAAAAAGACTAGTGTTTCCTTATGATTAATTCAATCTGATTATAAGATCCGCATTTAGGGCACTTGTAAACAGCTTGGGTTATTTGCCCCCACCGAAGGGATCTCAACATAGTGTGGCCGCAGCTTCCACAAGTGTAGTCTAAGACCCCCTCACCGATGACAAATGGCTCCATCCTCTTTCCCTGAATAAAGTTATCCTTACTAAATATCGTGACCTCGCTAGGCCTCGATGGTAAAAGTCTCATCTTGTAAGTGTTCCTGTTCAAAGTGATGCCTACTATAGAGTGGCCCTAGGATTATATTAACCATATCAAAATATGTATAGTTAAATCAAAAAAATTTATAAAATTTAGCAACAAACCTAAGTGATCCAAAGGTTTTTCGAAGTATCCTTAATACAGAGGGCCATGTGGTATTATATGTAATTTTATGAAATGCACCGTCCGACATGTACAGTCGAAACTAGGTCTACCCCTCAGAAATCCATTCAGGAGGTCAACACAATGAGAAAGATAAAGTTGCCAACAAGCACTAAAAAGAAGAAGAACCACATAAAGCTCTAAAACTCAGCTCATAAAATTTAGAATTTTACACGAGCGCCTATAATCACTCTCAGAATCACCATTTCTCAGTATGCACACGTTCTTGTTTGTACCTATTGGCGGGTGGCTTCTCCTCTTCAGGAACCCCAACAGCAATAACACACAGTGGGTAAGCTTGTTTGGGGATCTCTAACAGCTCTCTAATCTTCCACACCCTATCGTCGATGGGGTAAACTCCACACCAGGTCGCACCATAGCCCATAGCATGTGCAGCCAATAGTAAGTTCTCTGTAGCAGCGGAGCAGTCCTGAACCCAGAAGCCTGGGCAGGTTTGAAGCTGCGTGTCCGCACATACGATTATGGCAACCGATGCTTTCGGCAGCATATTCGTGTAAGGGTGTGCCTCAATTATCTTACTAAATGTGTCCTTATTCTTCACCACTATGAAATGCCAAGGCTGCTGGTTGCAGGCTGAGGGGGCTGCCATAGCTGCTTCGAGGAGCAGCTTGATATCATTATCGGGGATTACTTCGCCAGTGAACTTTCGTATGCTTCTTCTACCGAGAATGGCTTGTATCGCTTCCAATTTGATCGCCACTGGTTTGGTTGTTACGAATAAATAAATAATCTCACGAGCTCCCGCTAGAATTTAATATCAACCTTCGGACATCTCCCCGCCTTCGATGAATGAGTTCGACTTAAAAACACAAACCCCCGGGGACTTCAATGCCCCATGTCGATGTTCATCGACGCCCAGAGACTCGCATCCAACCAAACGGCTACACAGATACCCACAGGTAGCTCCCAACTGGACGAGTTGACAGGCGGCATCAGGGCCCAAATAATGTTCCTCTTCTACGGCGAGGACGAGCTCATCGATACCCTCTACATGCACCTGCTCGCTAACAGCCTGAAGCCAACGCTGCAAGAGCCGAAGCCCGAGGCAGTCTACGTAATCTGCGGCAACTACCGGGTAGAGCACATCATGATGGACACCGAGCAACTCACCAGCCTCCTCGAAGCCACTGGCCAGAGCACCGAGGACGCACTCAAACGCGTCCGAGTCCTCGTTGCCTCCTCCGCGGACCAACAAGTCAATCTAACCGCCGAACTGAACCACGTCATCTCGGAAAGCCAAAACACACGCCTAGTCCTAGTGAAGGGAATCTACAAGCTAGACAGAGACGACGCACGTAAGATGCATAGGCAGCGCGTCGGCGAGGAGGTGCAGCGCAGCATCGCGGCTATGAAGAGCATCTGCGCCTCAGCAGAGATACCACTGGTGGCATCGGCGAGGGAGAAAGCGGGGAAGCGGATGCCGATGCCCGAGGCAAGCGACTACCTCAACCACTTGGCCGGCGTCATCATCTACCTACGACGTAGAGAGAGGGGCGCAGCCTACAACCGAGCCTACGTCCTCAAATCCCCCATAACGACGCCGCGCTCAAGGGAGTACAGCTACGAGGATGAAAGAACTATGGGTAGAACAACACCACCTATCCGAATGAGCTTCGAAGACCTCCTAGCGAGGCTCCGATCCGAGTACAGGGAGGCGCTGGTGAAACCAGGGAGGAGGGAAGCCTTCGACCGACTAACTGATGCGTTGAGCGCCGAGCTTGGGGCAATCACATACGCCGAGTCACTCTCTTTCATGGACCTGATCCTCCTCACAGGCCTAGTCGAGGATCGCCACATCTCAGAGGAGCTAAGCAACCGTCTAGCCGGAATAGAGGGCCGCGTCGAGAAGCTGGAACAACGATGAAGGAGCCGATAAAGAGATGTCGAGAAGGGGCTGGCTGCTCGACCCCTACATCAGAGGAAAGGACACCCACCTCTGGATCAAGACCATCGAAGGCGAGCCAATACACCTCACCGAGAGGCATCGACCACACTTCCTAGCCCAACCCCAACCAGGCTTCAACGTTGACGACCTCTGCTTCCTCCTCGAGGAGCACAAACTCGTCCACTCCGCTGAGCCCGTTGACAGATACCCAGACCTTAGGAGAGAGCGCCTAGAACGCGTAGTCGAGGTCAGGGTAGACTCAGCCACCGGTCTAGACAAAGTCATTGGATACGCGAGGAGCCTAAAGGAGGTCAGAGAAGTCTTCGACGTCGGTCTATCCCCAATCCAGTGGTACCTCATCGAGAGGGGCATCGCCCCGACGAGTCTATGCGAGTTCCAAGCCGAAAGCCTAACCCTGAAGAGCATCAGGGCCATCGATGACGACGGAATAGAGCCCCCACCATTCAGGGCGCTGCTCATCAAACTGCCAGACTATGGCGCAATAAAATCGGTAGACATACTCGAGGCGAGTGGAAACCCCTTGGAGAGGCTGGAGGGGGACGAGGTCACGGTACTCGGGAAGATGAAGGATCTGTTGCAGACCGAGGACCCCGATGTGATCGTGCTGGATGACACCACCACAATCAAATGGATCACACAGAGGGCCTCACAGCACGGCCTAAGCCTCGGATTCGGAAGAGAAGCAGAACTAACCCACGGCCGCATCATCCTCGGCTACCACAGCTGGCTAGACATGGGGCTCGCAGGCCTCCAGGAGCGATCCCTCTTCACCCTCGCCCCTATGGGGATCAGCAGCGACTGGGAGGCAGGCAAGACTATCGACAGTCGCCAGTGCTACGAGGCATACAAGCAACGCATCCTCGTCCCCGAGATGAAGGGCGGTTACATCTCCACCATGAACGCCTGGGACATGGTGAAATGCGACAGAGGAGGCATGCTCTTCACCCCCCAGGCAGGGCTCCACGAAAACGTGGGCTGCATCGACTTCGAATCCATGTTCCCAAGCATCATCAGCAGGCGGAACGTAAGCTACGAAACAGTCACCGAGGACGGAGTCGACACGAGTAAACCCGGATTCATGACCAGCTTCACTAGCCCCACCCTCGAACGCCGCTTCAGATTCAAACACACGAAGAGGCAACTCAAGAAAGGCTCCAAGGAGTGGCAGTGGTGCGAGGAGAGACAGGCCAGCCTGAAGCTGATGCTCGTCGTCATCTACGGGTACAGCGGCTGCTACGCGAACAGATTCGCGAACGTCCAAGTCTTCCAGGAGATCAACAGACAGGCCCGGCAAGCCCTCGTGAAGGGCCTCAACATAGCCCTGAGCCGAGGCTACGAGGTCGTATACGGAAACACGGACGCCCTCTACGCGAAGAAACCCGGAGCCACGGCAGCTGACTACGAGGAACTCGCATCCGAAGTCGCCGAGGTAACCGGGCTACCCATTAAACTCGACAAGCATTTCAAGTTCCTAGTGCTCCTCGGGAAGACGACCGACCCACTCCAGGGGGCCTCGAACAGGTACTATGGTAGACTCACCGACGGCTCCTTATTCTACAGGGGAATAGAGCTGCGGAAACATGACACCCCCGCCTATCTGAAGCGGCTCCAGGAGAGAGTCATGGATACCCTCCTCGACGCAGGAAACGTCGAAGAGGTTTTCAGAAGCGGGCTGCCAAGGGCGTTAGCGATCGCTAACAGAGTCTTCGAGGATGTGCGAAGGGGAAGGGTGGACACTATGGATCTCGTCATCTCGAAGAGACTCAGAAGGGAGCTAACCCAGTACAGAAGCCTACAGGCCCACGTCGTCGCCGCCCTACTCGGCGCGGCGGAGGAGGGCGACTCCAACTACATATACGCGGACTCAGAGGCCAAAAACCCCTACCAAAGGGTAAAACCATCATTCATGGTGGATGACTGTGGTAAGTACGACAAGAAAAAATATGTGGAACTCACGAGGAGGACCGTGATGAGCCTACTCAGCCCCTTCGTAAACGAATGCGAGCTGACTAGCCCGAACTTAAGGACAAGCCGCCTAGAGAATTACATCACAGTTTAAGGTACTTACTTTCGCATCTGAGTCTACAACAGTAGAGCCACATGTCGAGACTGGACATCGTCTTAGCCCTCCGACGATGTAAACACTGCACCCTCACATCCAATGGGCAACTATAGCAGGCGTAGATGTCATGTGACCTATTCACATTCATAGATAACACAAGGCACCGAAGTACCCTCGACTTAAAACCATCGCGCATTATCCTTAGGGAGACTCGAACGAAACACCGTGCATCAATGTAGATTGGAGTTCTATCGTCGCGTACGCGAAAAGGAGTATAACTAGTTCACATGCAATGCGCGGTTTACAATGGTTATAAATATTGAATACTCTAAATTTCATCCGGGTAAATCTCTTGGCTTATGTCATATACACGAAGGGCTTGGCGAAGAAAATTAAGGATTTTGAAGAGGAGCTCCTAAGCGACCTCGCAAGGAGGGGGGTGAACATCTCAAACCACCGACTAGTTGGAGCCGGAACAGCGATGACTGTGAGGTACACCGACGAGGAGGGAGACATGACGATTGTTCCTGAGCAGACCGATATATCCATCAGCTATACCGCATCTGGGGGACCTGAGACGCTCAAGGGTGCGGCTACTGGTGCAGCTGCTGGAGCGGGGCTCGGCGTGATTACGGGGGTACTGACGGGGAGAGCGGATAGAGATAAGATCATCTCTGGGGTTGCAGGCGCTCTAACCGGGGGTGCTGTCGGCGCCTACAGAGGACATGAGAAGGGTGATAGGGAGAAGATATCCTTCGCCAGACTATTGGCACGGTCTGTCACGGAAACTGAGAGAATACTCCTCACTCAAGAAAGGCAGGTTACGCTAGCCCAGAACAAGAGCGTGTTGGCCCAGGAGAGTTTAAACAGGGAGAAGATCAGGCTCGAGTCTCAGCTGCAGCAGCTAAATGGCTCACTAGACTCGTGTAACACGGAGGAGGAGTCAAAAAAGACTAGCGCTGAAGCAAGGCACATCGATAGATGCGCCCAGCTTGAGTCGAGGTACGTCGATAAGAAGGACCTATTGGATAGACTGATTGCGTCAGAGAACAAGCGGTATGAGGCGGAGGTTAAGCAGATCGAGGCAAATTACCTTAGGACGAGAGCAATGTATAACTCACGGATTTCTGAGACTGAGAAAAGGATAGTGATGCTGGACGCAAAGATGGGAACAGGTTAATTCTGTGTTAATATGCGCGCGACCTGTACAAAAAATATTAGAGCCTATCAGGAGATTTCTTCCCAACGAGCTCCAGATAAACCGTGGACAACTTTTTAGGTTCCTTTGAGTTGGGCTATGATAGTGTATTCCAAATAGTGCTAGGAATCATTTTTAAAAAAGTCTATTATTTCTTTGGTTGACTTTTTTACCTTTTA
>JBGPRA010000043.1:0-13347 GCA_041489375.1 Bathyarchaeia archaeon
CATGCTGGCGAGTAGCTGGGCGACTACGCGCCTCTCTACCTCGCCGGTGACTTCGCTCCTCTTCGGGGCGATAGCGTCTATCTCGTCAATGAACAGGATGCTAGGTGCGTTCTTCTCGGCGTCTTCAAACATCTTCCTGAGCC
This sequence comes from Bathyarchaeia archaeon, assembly GCA_041489375.1. Lineage (GTDB taxonomy): Archaea > Thermoproteota > Bathyarchaeia > TCS64 > TCS64 > UBA8941. The sequence goes on from JBGPRA010000043.1 coordinate 144, forward strand.
TTCCTTCGGACTCGCCATAGAACTTGCTCATTATCTCTGGGCCGTTTATTGCATAGAAGTTTGCGTCTGACTCGTTGGCGACGGCCCTAGCGAGGAGAGTTTTACCGCAGCCAGGTGGTCCATGGAGGAGCACACCCTTCGGAGGATCGATGCCAAGGCGCTGGAAAATCTCTGGATGCCTGAGCGGGAGCTCGACCATCTCCCTTATGCGCCTGATCTCTTCGTTCAACCCACCAATGTCCTCATAGGTCGTCCTGCTCGGCATCTCCATCTCAGGGACTGGTTCGCTTAGAATCTGTATCTCGGATGTTGGGGAGATCTTTACTATCCCTGCTGGACGGGTATTGACGACCATGAAGGGGACAGAGTGGCCGAGCATCATTATAAGAAGGGTGTCGCCCCTCGTGGCGGGCCTGTCTATGAGTCTGTCCTTAACGAAGCGTATGAAGTCGTTGTCAACGCTTATCCTGATATCAACTGGAGCGAGCTTTATGGATGCTGCATATTCAGCCTCCGCCTTCTTGACCTGAACGAACTCGTTTATACTGACGTTACAGTTTTTACGGATGAAGCCGTCTATACGAAGCAGGCTGAGCCCCTGATCCTCGGGATAGGCGGGCCACGCCTTAGCTGCAGTGGACTTTTTACCCACGACCTCTACGACGTCACCGACGGTGACGCCAATAGTCTTCATCGTCTCCGAGTCCATGCGCGCGATGCTACGCCCGACGTCTCTCTGCTGCTTCGCTTCGGCAACCTTCAACTGGACGCTGCTCAACATGCCCACCTAGGACTGATCTCAGCTTCTCCAGTGGGTTCTGTTCATATAAATATTCAGTTGTTTAACGCGGAGAAATAAAAGTACTCGCGCACCTAGATCACACCTGTTTCCACTGCTAGTGCCTCCGCGGAGAACCGATCCAGTGGGACCTTTGATAATATCGTGTATCTATCTAGCCTAATTCCCTGAGCCATGACGAGGGCTTCGATGATCTTCTCCTTCTTTATACCGAGACCTAAGGCAGTTGTCGGTGCACCCAATATCTGAAGGCGATCCCTAATCTTCTCCCAGTCGAAGCCATGGAGTTTAGCCATCATTATGCAGCCAACACCACACTGCTCGCCGTGGAGAGCAGGCTTATCTACAATGAGGTCGAGGGCGTGACTGAATAAGTGGGCTGAGCCGCTGCAGGGACGACTACTTCCCGCTATGCTCATTGAGGTGCTGCAGCTGATCAGCGCCTCAAGAAGATCACGGACAGTCTCTGACGTGTTCAGTTTTATTCTTTCAGCACTTTCCATGATGAGTTGGCTACTCATGAGGGCGAGGCTAGCAGCGTATGCCCCATAGTAATCGCCGTTCTGGGTGTGAGCCAGCTTCCAGTCCTCAACCTCCGTTACTTTACTAATAACGTCGCCGCACCCAGCAGCGGTATATCTGTATGGGGAGGCGGCTATGATGCCGCTGTCCATGATTACCGCAATAGGGGATAGAGCCTTCACAGTGTAGGGGCGCTCCATTCCCTTAACCGACGCGAGGTTGCTAGCTATTCCATCATGGCTAGCCACCGTGGGGACACTAATGAAGGCCTTTCCCGTCTTGGCTGCGGAGAGTTTCGCAACGTCTATGCTCCTGCCACCTCCTACGCCGATAATAACTTCTGCCTTCGATTTGTTCGCGTCCTCCATTACTCGCCCCACGGTCTCGAGCTGAGCGTCCTCCACGATTGAGCATTCAGATGCAACGCCATCGTTGGCTAAAATACACTGCACCCTTTCTCCCGCGACAATGAAAGTGTTTTTTCCTGTGACAATTAGTGCCTTATGATACCCCAGTTCATGGCAAATACCATTTATCGCTGACAAGACGCCTTTGCCGACAAGCACTATCCGTGGTAGGTCTATCCTGTGAACGGGAATCGCTTTTGACGGGTCGATGGAGGCCATCTCAAACCCCGGATGCTAAAACCTACGGGGGCTCAGTGGGCTATAACACCTGTGGTGTTCCATTTTTCAATAAACGGAAAAGGTTTTTAAAGCACACCCAGAATCTAGTTTTGGTCTTCCTTCTAAGGATACCCTCTCTAAGAGCGTTGTTAGGGGAAGGAACATGGCAAAAGAAATACAGGAGTTCAAAGGTACAACGACAGTTGGTGTCGTCTGCAAGGACGGTGTCATATTAGGCACTGATACTCGGGCCACATCGGGTAACTATGTAGCCAGCAAGCACGCGAAGAAAGTTTACCAGATCACTGGTAACCTCGCGATGACAATCGCCGGTGGTGTTGCAGTGGCCCAGAGGGTTGTCGAAATACTCAAAGTAAACACGCGACTCTATGAGTTGGAGAAAGGCCGCCCAATGCCCGTCAAGTCGGCTGCGACCCTAGTCTCTAGTATACTCTTCCAGAACCGGGAGGCAGGCGCCCCTCTCCCGATGCAAGCGATCGTCGGAGGATTTGACGACGCCGGCCCTCACATATTCAATCTCGATCCCTTCGGCAGCCTCTTAGAGGACAAAATGATCTCAACAGGCTCCGGCAGTCCATTCGCCTACGGTGTCCTCGAGGCTATGTACAAGGAGGAGAAACCCGTCAAGGAGATGTTACCAATTGTCGCCAAAGCCATTGACTCCGCTATGAAAAGGGACACCTACAGCGGAGACGGATTCGACGTTGCAATAATCGACAAGAAGGGCTACAGAGAACTGTCCCCCGCCGAGAAGGAAGCGTTATTGAAGGCCTAAGTTGGATACACGGATGCAGAAGCCCCAAGGACTAAGCTACGAAGAGATTAGGAAAACGATCCTCGAGAAGATACCCCCCGATGTCGGTATCACACGGATAGAGTTCGAGGGTCCCAGACTCGCCATCTACACACAAAAACCCGAGACTCTTGTTGAGCAGAGCCACATAGTTGGTGAGATCGCAGGCATAATCAAGAAGCGCATAGTTATTCGAAGTGACCCCTCCGTTCGGGCTAATGAGTTGGAGGCGGAGAGGATTGTGAAGGAGATCCTAGCTGATGCAGGGCTCGTCCAAAGTAACTTCGACCCGAGTCTCGGAGAGGTCACCCTTGAAGTAGAAAAGCCAGGGATCGCAATCGGGAAGAATGGACAGAACCTCCTCGAAATAGTTAAGAAGACACATTGGAGTCCAAACGTCGTTCGATCTCCCCCAATACCTAGCATGACTATCAAGATGGTCCGGGGATACATCTATGGTAAGAGTAAGGAACGGGAGAGGTTCCTCCGCGATACTGGGGAGGCGATCTTCCGCCCCATGTACCAGCAATGCGGTGATGTTAGAGTAACATTCCTCGGTGCCGCGAGACAGGTCGGCAGGTCTGCTATCCTAATCAGAACGAGGGAGAGCAGCATCCTAATGGATTGCGGTATAAACCCGGGCACATCCAACCCCATAGGTGCTTACCCCCGTATAGACACGGAGGAGTTCGATCTCAGCAAACTCGACGCTGTCATCATCACCCACGCCCACCTCGACCACTGTGGCTTCCTGCCATACCTCTACAAGTACGGATATGAGGGTCCAATCTATTGCTCGGAGCCCACAGCAAGCCTCATGGTGCTTCTCCAAAGCGACTACCTCGACGTAACGGGAAAGGAGGGACGTGTCATCCCATATAGTAACGAGGAGGTCAGGGAGGTCATAATGAGGACGATTCCCCTAGGATACGGTGAGGTCACCGACATAAGCCCCGACATACGGCTTACACTACATAACGCGGGCCATATACTAGGTTCTGCGCAAGCACACCTCCATATTGGGAAGGGACTCCACAACGTTGTTTACACTGGCGACTTCAAATACGGTCCGACACAGCTTCTACAACCCGCATCCATCCAGTTCCCAAGGGTTGAAACTCTGATCATGGAGAGTACCTACGGTGGCCCGGACAATTCTACGCCCGACCGAGAAGAAACGGAGGCGAACTTCGTAGAGATTGCGAACAGAACATTACAGAAGGGAAAACTTCTGATCCCAGTACCTGCTGTCGGGCGCGCTCAAGAGATCATGATGGTAATCAACAAATATATGAAGGAGGGGAAGATGACGGAAGCCCCCGTCTACATTGAGGGGATGATCAGTGAGGTCACAGGTATACACACCGCCTACCCACAGTATCTAAGTAACGATATCAGGGATCAGATACTACGCGACGGCATTAACCCATTCGAGAGCGACTACTTCACGGTTGTGAAGCAGCAGGATAAGAGAGATGAGATTGTAGCAGGTGGCCCTGCGATAATCATGGCGACAGCGGGTATGATGGAGGGCGGACCAGTCATCGACTACTTCAAACGCCTCGCTTCCGACGAGAACAACGCTCTCTGCTTCGTTAGCTACCAAGTTGCGGGAACGATGGGACAACGCATCCAGTCAGGGATGGGCTCCGCCCAGATGTATGGGCAGAACGGTAAGATGGAGATCATAAACGTCGCCATGAAGAACTACACGATTGAAGGTTTCAGCGGTCATAGCGATTGGCGACAGTTGGTAAACTACGTCCGCCGTCTCCACCCTCAACCGAAGCGAGTCTTCGTCATACATGGCGAGGAGTCCAAATGCGAGAATCTCTCACGCGTCGTCGCGAAACAGAGGGGTATCTACGGAATTGCGCCTGAGAATCTTGACACATATACCCTCGCGTAGACTTCTTAACCTCCGTATCATATTTTGTTTCAATGAGTGATTCCAAATTTAAGGTGAGGAAGAGGCACACCCTTAGGCGTAAAGACGCGAGAAGCGTTCTCGAACTTGCTTCTAAATATTTAGCTGGCCAATCTTTCTTAAAGGTTGAGGAGGCTGAGACTGAGGACGGTTCCACTGTCATCCTCCTCGACGACGAGATTACGCTGTTCAGAATAGAGGGTGACTTCTACCCTACACTGAGATGCAAGTGTATAGACTTTCTACCCGCGGTCATCGTCGATATGGGGGCTATCCCCTTCGTCTGCAAGGGAGCAGATGTGATGGCCCCTGGTATCACGGAGATAAAGACGCCCTTTGAGGAAGGCGCCCTCGTGGTCATACGCGACATGAAGCACGGTAAAGCCCTCGCAATAGGGAAGGCACTAAGGTCATCGACATCTATTATAACGGAGAAGAAAGGAAAGGTCATCAACAATCTACACTATGTCGGTGATAAGATCTGGGAAACAAAACCCTAGGTGCCATGCAGGCTGGGTAAGATTATGAAATAGAGCATAGCTGCGAATGTGATGAGAATTATCACTATTAAAAGAAGCGCTCCGGTGAAGACGAGCCACCAGACGCCATACTTCCTTCTCCCTCTCTCGAAGTTGTCCTTGTAACTTTGTATAAAATCCCTTAGCCGATCGAGGAGGCGTTCTACCATCTCACCACGCGATATCCTCATGGGTGGAGATCGCATAAACTTTATCCGCCATGCCTGTTTCTTTCACAGGATTCGGTGAACACTATGGGTAAGGGTATGCTCGACGGCGTACGTATCCTTGACTTCGGCCACGTCTATTTTGGCCCATACTCGACCATGATCCTCGCGGACATGGGAGCAGAAGTCCTAAAGGTTGAGCCCCCGTGGGGGGAAATCAACAGGCTCGGCACAATCCTCTACGGAGGAGCGAGCAGCAGCTTCCACTATCTCAACAGGAACAAGAAGGGTCTCGCTTTCAACCTCAAGGATCCCAAAGCTCTCGAGATCGTCAAGGAACTAGCGAAGAAGAGCGACGTGATCGTCGAAAACTTCAAGCGGGGAACAATGGACAAACTTGGCCTTAGCTATGAACAAATAAAGGCCGTGAAACCAGACATAATCTATGCGAGTCTCAGCGGCTTTGGCCTCGACGGTCCTTATTGGGACCGTCCGAGCTTCGCACCTATAGCTGAAAGCCAAAGCAGTTGGCTGAGACTCTCAGGCGACAACATCGACCCAAAAGGCCCACCAGTGGTCCCTGCAGAGTGGCACGGAGACCTCGACCCCGCCCTCTTCGCAACAATCGCCATCCTCGGCGCCCTAAGACACAGGGACAAGACTGGCGAGGGCCAGCTAATCGACGTCTCTCAACTCGACGTGATGATCGCCCAGTGCGGGGTCAGCATAACAAGCTACTCGCTCAGCGGTGACCTACCTTGGGTGACAAGGCAGAAGAGAAAAGACATCGGCGCCTGGGGTATATTCAAAACGAAGGATGACAAGTACATCTACGTCGCCGCAGACCAGAATATGGAGGATAGGGTCAAGAGGACAATAGGTGCTGAGGAAATTGAGGATATAAGTGGTATCTTCAAGAAATGGGTGGAGAGCCGGACAGAGGCTGACGCTATAGCCACTCTTGCGACAAACGCTGTGCCCTGTGCACCTATCCACCACATCCCCGACATGCTCGAGGACCCCCAAGTAAAAGCAAGAAACACCATCGTCACTCTCGACCACAAGTTAGCGGGAAAGTACAAGGTCCCACAGCACCCCGTCAAGTACAGCAAGACGCCTGCATCCATTAAGATGCCCGCACCAATCTTGGGCGAACACAACGACGAGGTTCTCAAGAGCCTACTCGGATTTAAACAGAAAAAACTTGACGAGCTCCGTGCAGCTGGCGTCATCGTATAGGCTTAACCTCTTTTATCTATCCCTTTTATTACTCATTCATGAGGCAGATGGGAGACTTCACCCCTCAGCGGAGGGCTATGGTAGCCCGCTACAAGGCAGCGGGTTACATTAATTCCAAAATAGTAGAGGAGGCCATGCTTAGGGTTCCTCGGGAAGAATTCATGACCCAAAGGCTCCGAGAAAATGCTTACCTCGACGCCCCAAGTCCCATTCCTGGTGACGGGCGCCAGACCATCTCTGCCCCATACATGTATCCCGTCACATATGAACCTCTAAAGCTCAAGGAGGGTGATAAATTCCTAGAGGTAGGTGCTGGTTCGGGCTACGGTGCTGCCTTAGCCCGAGAACTGGTTGGTGATAAGGGACTCGTGGTTGCTATCGAGATCAACGAGGCGACGTATGAGTTTGCCCTCGATAATCTTAAAAGGACAGGCTATAGTGACGTGAGGCTGATACTCGGTGACGGTACTCTCGGGTACCCTGATGACGCACCATATGACGCAATTAGCATTACAGCAGCAAGTCCCGACTTCCCTCCGCCTCTCGTTCAGCAGCTTGGTCCCCAAGGGAGGATGATCGCCCCAATAGGGGAGGCGACCTTCTTCGGCCAGGACCTCGTCCTCCTCGAGCGCGCGTGCAATGGGGAACTGACACAGCGGACGCTTATGCAGGTCGTCTACGTCCCCCTCCTCGGAGAACATGGCTGGACCCGCCGGTGAGTCTTTAAATCACTGCTTTGAGTCTTCTCAGTTGAATTGCCATGAGGGTCGGCGTCGTCTCGAGAACCGATATTGATGCGGTCTTCCCGGTGACTAAGAAGGTCATAAAAGCCCTCGAGAAGAAAGGCGTCGAGGTGCTCGTCGAGACGGAGACATCCATGGCACTCGAGATGAACTCTAGGACTGTTGACCTTACAGAGATAGTGGCCGATTTTGTCGTCGCAGTGGGCGGTGATGGTACTATCTTGCGCACGGCTATGGGTCTTAAAGTGCCTGACACCCCACTTCTCGGAGTCAACATGGGACGGAGGGGCTTCCTCTGCGAGGTCTTTAAGGATGAGGTGGAGCCAGCAATCGATAAGGCCGTGAGAGGCGAGTACGAGCTTGAGAGCTGCCTTAAGCTCAGAAGCCGCTGCCTTGAGATGGATGAAGACTTCCCAGACGCCCTTAACGAGGTCCTCGTTTCATCCAGTCTCCCCTCGAAGATGATACTCTGTAAATTACTAGTTGACGGAGAACAGCTCGCTGAGATACAGGCAGACGGTATATTAGTTGCCACCCCGACCGGGTCGACAGCTTACAACCTATCAGCCGGTGGCTCCATACTTGCCCCCGGCGTCGACGCAATGATACTCACAGCAATCAACCCCTACAGCTACTTCCGGAGCATAACACTACCGATGGCGTCGAAGGTGCGATTGGAACTCAGGAAGCCGAGGGCAGACGCACTCGCCATCATCGACGGGAAGGTCTACACCGGCCTCAAGCCTCTCTCAACAGTCGAGGTCGATGCCTCAACTCACAAAACCCGATTCATTAGGTTCAAACCATTCTATGAGCGATTAAGGAGTAGGCTCACTCACATACAGTCGCAGTGAGGTGTCTACACTGAGAATAGTTGTGCTCGATACATCCGCTTTCATACAAGGCTATAATCTCAGTTCGGACGAAGACTACTACACGGTCCCTGAGGTCCTGGGAGAGATCAGAGAGGAACTTGGTATTATGAGGTACGACGGGGCTAAGGCATCGGGTAAGCTAAAGGAGACTCGACCAGATGCGATGTGGATTAAGGAGATCGACGACAAAGCTAAGTCATCTGGGGAAGCGCATAAACTGTCCCTAACAGACAAGCAACTCCTTGCCCTCGGGCTCCAGCTAAAATCAAGCGGCGAGGTGCCAACAATAATCTCTGATGACTATTCAGTGCAGAACATGGCCTCACGGCTCGGGCTCCGCTTCGCCTCTCAAGCTACCAGGGGTATAAAAAGGGTACTCGACTGGTCAATCTACTGTCCAGGCTGTAAGAGGGGCTTCAACTCACCACAGGAAGACAACGTTTGCCCCGTCTGTGGGACAGAGTTGAAGCGTAAGCCAAAGAGAGGCTAGTCGAGGCGACGTGCGCTCACCGGTTAAACAACCACTCCCTAAACCGTTTAAACGTCGAAGAAGGAAGAGTAGCAGATGTACGATCTCATTATCAAAGGGGGCAAGATAATTGATGGTTCAGGGAACCCATGGTACCCCGGCGACGTAGCCATAAAAAAAGAGACCATCTACGCAGTCGGGAATGTGGAGAAAGAGGCGCATGAGACACTCGACGCTACTGGGCTCGTTGTTTCCCCTGGGTTCATCGACGCACACAGCCACGGTGATCTTGTACTCATCACCGAACCCGAGGCACGGATCAAGATAATGCAGGGGATCACAACGGAGATAGTAGGACAGGATGGTCTCGGTGAGGCCCCTCTCACAGATGACAATGTAGACATGTGGCGCCGCTACCTCTCCGGACTCAACGGGAACCCCGACTTAAGTTGGGAGTGGAGAAGCTTCGGAGACTACCTCAAACGACTCGAAGCAGCGCGTCCCTCCGTTAACGTCGCATCGCTCGTTGGCCACGGTAACATCCGCCTCGCCATATTAGGAATGGATAACCGGAAACCCACAGTTGCTGAGCTTACCAAGATGAAAAGACTGCTAGATAAGTCGCTGACCGAGGGAGGCATAGGCATCAGCACGGGCCTCATCTACTCACCATGCGTATACGCCAACGTCAACGAACTCACTGAGCTCTGTAAGGTGGTCGCAGCGCATCGGGGTGTCTTTGTCGTTCATATGAGGAACGAGGGAGACAAACTGCTCGACTCCATCGATGAGGTCGTCTCAGTTGGGCGAGACTCACGTGTCTCAGTCCATATCAGCCACTTTAAGGCGAATGGGAGGGCGAATTGGGGGCGCGCCCCTCAGGCTCTAGCCAAGGTAGAGGAGGCGAGGAAGGATGGTATCGACGTGACCTTCGACCAATACCCCTATACAGCGGGAAGCACGTTCCTTGGCAGCCTCCTTCCCCCGTGGGCTCATGAGGGTGGCCTAGATATTCTCCTCACAAGGCTGAGAGACGGTGAAACAAGGAAGAAGCTCGTCTTGTATCTCAACCGCGAGGGTGATGAGGGAAGCTCAAACGAATGGGACAGAATACTAATCACGAATGTACGTACGAACCAGAATAAACGGTTCGAGGGTCGATATGTCTCTGAGGTCGCGAAAGAACTTGGGAAGAAGCCAGCTGAAACAGTCCTAGATATGGTGTTGGAGGAGGAGAACTCAGCAACTATGGCCACTTTCACTATGGATGAGAACGATGTGCGGATGATCATGAGGAACCCCCTCGGGATGGTTTGTACTGATGGCATCGTTCTCGGTAAACCCCATCCAAGAGCCTTCGGCAGCTTCCCCCGAGTGGCGGGCTACTATGTAAGGGAGGGTGTCCTCCGATTGGAGGATGCGATAAGGAAGATGACCAGTTTTACCTCTCAAACTCACGGTCTAATGGACAGGGGTGTGCTCCGCCCCGGCCTTGCAGCTGACATCACGATCTTTGATCCCGACAAGATCGAGGATACAGCCACATTCGAGAACCCGATTCAGTATGCAAAAGGAATCGAGTACGTCATAGTCAATGGCAAAGTGAGTGTTGAAAGCGGCAAACACACGGGGGAGAGGGCGGGTAGAATACTCCGCCATACTAGCGCCTAAGCGCGCATGTTTAATGACTTCATATGCAGTTTTGAACAGAGGTTTTCTGCGAAGCCTTAAATCATTATAGATAAAACTGAGGCAGAAGAGGAAGGCAAATGGGGCTCGCTATAAAAATAAAAGATTTAAGAAAGAGCTTTGGAGACTTTGAAGCTCTTAAGGGAGTGAGCTTTGAGGTCGATGAAAACGAAATATTTGGCCTCATTGGACCAAACGGCGCAGGAAAAACCACTACTCTCAGAATACTCGGTACGCTGATAAGTCCAACCTCGGGGCAGGCTGAAATTTTTGGGCATGATGTGGTTAAAGACGCAAACGCGGTCAGGGTGATACTGAGCTACCTCCCAGAGGATGCTGGAGCCTATCAATACCTGAACGGGGAGGAGTACCTTAGGTTCATGGCGGGTTTCTACGCTCACGAGAAGACTGCCCTCGAGGAGATGGTTCAAGCTGGAAGAGACATCAGCGGCCTCGGGGATCGCCTCAGGGACAGGGTTAATGACTACAGTAGGGGTATGAAGAGGAGACTCCTCATCGCCAGAGCACTAATGATTAAACCGAAGCTCACTATCCTCGATGAGCCCACATCAGGGCTAGACGTGATACAGGCGTACCATGTCCGCGGGATGATTAAAGACTACGCTAAGAGAATGGGAGTCACAATGCTCGTCTCTAGCCACAATATGCTTGAGGTCGAGTACCTTTGCGATAGGGTAGCCCTCATTAATGAGGGCGTAATAATTGCCGAGGGGACGCCTACGGAGCTTAAGACTAGGTATAATGCTGTGAACCTAGAGCAGGCATTTATGGAGGCGACCCAGCTTGGGTAGTTTCACGAGTATCGTTTATAAGGAGATAAAGGAGCTCGTCAGGGACCCGAAAATACTCTTCGGAGTGGTTCTTCTCCCACTTCTCCTCTACCCTCTGATGGGACAGGGAATACAGATCAGCCAACAGGCCGTAGAGACGAGTATTAAGGGGGCGAAGTTCTCAATCTACAGCGACGACGCTGGAACGATAGCGAATGTCCTCGTGCAGTATATTAAAACAAACAATACGGTACTGACAATCGAGGCATTAGGCCTCCAAGACGCCCTCGTCAAGTTCAAAGACTCAGACTCAGTTGCACTGGTTTACATCCCAAACGGGTACTCCCAGAACATTACGGAAGGATTGAAAGGCAATGTCAAGATCTATGGTAATCTTAGGAACCTCAACCTGGCTGAAGCGTCAAGCTCAGAGGTCGCTGGAAGCCTTGTTAATGTCTACAATTACTACTATTCACTCTCGTTGATCAAGAGCCTTCTGGTTGAATCCAAGCAAACAGGTAACCCCGTCGCGGTACATGATCCCATCCGGTTGAGCTTCGCATCGATAATTAAGGGGAACGTCATCGAGGTCTCCCCGAGCCAGATCACTAGTCTGATCGTAAGTCAGAGCATCATGCTGCCAATCATGGTGATGATGATGGTAATATTCGCAATACAGATGGCTGCGACAAGCATTGCATTGGAGAAGGAGCAGAAAACGCTTGAAACCCTCATGACGCTGCCTGTGGGGAGGCTAACGATCCTCGCGGGGAAATTGACCGGCTCTGTCGTAATCGCCATCGCTGGATCAATAAGCTACATGATAGGCTTCAGCTACTACACAAGCTCCGCGTTCAGCTTCGCCCCACAGGTGACCAGCGTAGACATGTCAGGCGCGGGTATTGGCATTCAGCCAATGGGCTACGTACTACTCGGGCTCGTGATGTTCGTCACCCTCGTTTCAGCGCTTGCGTTAGCGATCAGCTTGGCCGTCTTCACGGACAGCGTTAGAAGCGCGCAGAGCCTCACGGGCGTACTTATAGTTCCCCTGATAATTCCAGCAATGATCTTGATGTTCAGTGACATAGAGATGCTCCCACAGACCATCCAGTGGGTGCTACTGGCGATACCTTACACACATACAATGCTCGCGACGAAGGCAGCTTTCCTCGGGAACTACTGGATAATTGTAAGGAGCATCGGCTACATTAGCGTCTTTACAATAGTGGTGCTTTGGGCAGCAGCTAAGATCTTTTCCACCGAAAGGATCATTACTTCAAGGTTTACAAACCTCACCTTTAGAAAGAAGAAAAAACAGTCTTCCTAGCGCGCGCTTAATCCATCCAGATACCAACGGGCAATAGTGAAAACGGATTTCAAGGGCATCTCTTGTCTTTGTCTGAAATTCCATTTCAAAGGTCTTTATTTGCACCGGCGTAAGAAAAGCATCGGCAAATTCGTCGAGCTTTATCGGTCTGTTTTGTTTATCCCTGATTAAAGCACCATGAAGCCCCCCGTTTGAGCAACCGCAGAACGCATTATCTTTTCTCCGTCCACTCTTTCTCGCGCGCGCGTTACTAAGAATTAGATGCCAAAAGTTCAGCTCATGTGCTCAAAGAAAAGCAGATATTAGATGAATAAAATGTTAATGACATGGTTGAACTGTCGGGATTCATTGAACCATTAAAGTCATTTGAGCTTCATATGCCGAGCCACGTTCTCTTCGGCTTAGGCGTCGTGGAAAAAATCGGTGCAGAGGCTAAGATGATGAAGGCACAGAATGTGCTAATAGTCACAGACCTGGGCGTGTTGAAGGCGGGCGTCGCTAGCAAGGTTCAGGAGTCGCTGCTGAGTGAGGGGATCAAGACGGAGGTCTGGGATCAGGTTGAGACTGAGCCTTCTCTGCCCTGCGTTGAGAAGTTGCTGGTACACATAGTTCAAGGTGGATTCGACCTCCTCATCGGCGTTGGCGGAGGGAGTTGCATGGACGTAGCTAAATCCGCAGCGGTCCTTGCGAGAAATGAG
>JBGPRA010000044.1:0-13222 GCA_041489375.1 Bathyarchaeia archaeon
AGAATAGGCAGATACCTTTCCGGCTCCTCGACCTTGAACGTGCCCTCTGTGCTGAGTGCGGCGACTCGGCGAGACGCCTCAAAGGCGGCTATAGCCTTACCCTGCGCATAGGGATTGGAGATATGTGCCGCTGCGAGTGCAGCCTCCTTCTCGATGACCACTTGGGGAAGCGTTGGCTTCTCTCCCCTACCGAGCTGTTCGATAACCTTGTCCAGCTCCTGCTGTATGATCCTGAATGATCCGGTTACGGCGAGGATCTTTATGGCATCCGCGTTGAAGAGTGCCATCTCAATGGGGTCTAGGAATAATTGTTTCGCCCCAATCATAGGGTCGTTTGTGACGACTATGTATCCGACCCCTTCAGCGGGGTTCTCCTTCAGGGTCTTCCTGCTCGGCTCATCTGAGACGACTACAATGGGCTTCCCCGTTGCTCGAAGCGCCTCTCTCGCCTTGGTTGGCCCCGGCATCGCTGCGTTGGGGGAGACGACTACGTATAGGTCCGATGGTATCCCCGCGGCTATCTTGGCGACGTCGACTGAGGCGTCCTCCTCCATGCTGGTGCTGGAGGATACGACTCTCATCTGAAGGTCTTTTCGTCCAGACCTCTCGTCGAGGAGGGCGTCGATAATGGTGGTCGTTGCGATGTACCCGATCTTCACGAATGTGACCTTAACCAACATAAATCACGGCTCTGTTTACGCTAATATTAAACAAGTTATTAAAACAGATGCATGGAATATTCCTACGAAAGCATATGGCTCTACCAACGAAAATAGAGATTGCACAAAGCGCAAAACTCAAACCCATCACGGAGATCGCCGCGAGTCTCGGGCTCAGCCCTGATGACATCGAGATGTATGGCAAGTATAAGGCTAAGATAAACTTGAACGTCTATAAGCGTCTCAAGGATAAGCCAGATGGTAAGATCATAATAGTCACGGCTGTCACTCCAACGAAGTTCGGCGAGGGGAAGACGACGATGGCAATTGGCCTCGCCGAATCTCTTGGGAGGCTCGGAAAGAGGAACATTGTGGTGCTGAGGGAGCCCTCACTTGGGCCGGTCTTTGGCATCAAGGGTGGCGCCTGTGGCGCCGGCTATGCTCAGGTCTTGCCCATGGAGGATATCAACCTCCACTTCACAGGGGATCTTCATGCTATCACTTCGGCTCACGATCTCCTCACCTCGATGATGGAGAACAGCATCTATAGGGGGAACGAGCTTGACATCAGCCTCCATGATATACTCTGGAAGAGGGTCCTCGACATCGAGAGCCGAGACCTGAGAGACATAGTCATAGGACTGGGAGGCAAAAACGGTGGCGTACCTCACCAGAGTGCCTTTGAGATAACCACAGCCTCAGAGATCGCGGCGATCCACGCCATCTCGAGCGATTTCAACGATATGAAGAGGAGGCTGGGAGAGATCACTGTTGCCTATAATGGCAAAGGAGAGCCTGTGAAGGCAGCGCAGCTGAACGCCGTCGGAGCCATGGCGCTCCTACTCAAGGACGCTATCAAGCCAAACCTCGTACAGACCATCGAGAACACCCCCGCCTTTATTCACGGCGGACCATTCGCAAATATCGCCCATGGCTGCCCGAGCCTTGTCTCGACCAAGTTGGCTTTGAAGCTAGTTGACTACGTTGTGTTAGAGCCGGGTTTCGGCGCCGATTTGGGGATGGAGAAATTCTGCGACATCGCAGCTAGAGTGGGCAACCTGAAGCCCCACATGGCGGTGATAGTGGCCACCATCAAGGCGCTGAAGAGACACGGCGGAGTGAAGTACAAGGACATCGACCAGCCTAACCCTGAAGGTGTAAAGAAAGGCCTGCCCGTACTCGGCAAGGAAGTCGAGAACGCGAGGAAGTTCGGCATAAGAGTCGTCGTCTGCATGAACCACTTCCTAAGCGACACACAGGCCGAGATCGACGTGGTGCTCAACTGGTGCAAGGAGCAAAAGGTGCCAGCTGCCTTCACCGACACCGTCCTCAAGGGCGGTGCAGGAGGCTTGGAGCTCGCCAATCTCGTGCTCGAGGAGCTGAAGAAGCCGAGTGATTACCACCCTCTCTACCCTCTCGACATGCCCGTCGAGGAAAAGATCAGGACGATCGCCAAGGAGATATACGGAGTCGCCGACATCGATATGCTTCCAGAGGCGAGGTCCGCTCTGAGGAAGATTGAGAAGCTCGGATTCGACAAGCTCCCGATCTGCATGGCGAAGACGCCTCTAAGCCTGACTGACAACGAGAACCTCGCTGGCCTCCCGCCCGCAGGCTACAAGCTCCCGATTGTGAACCTTAAGCCGAGCACTGGCGCAGGCTTTATCGTCGCATACTGCGGTGATATCAACACGATGCCCGCGTTGCCAACCCGCCCAGCTGCCGAGGACATGGACATCGACGAGAACGGTATAATTAAGGGGCTAGCATAAGATGGTAGTCATCCTCGATGGTAAGGAGACATCTGCGAAGATTGTGGAGGAGGTCAGGAGTGAGGTCGTGAAGCTCAAGGCTAAGGGTATCAATCCGACCCTTGCTCTCATCCTCGTCGGTGTTGATCCTGGCTCCACCCGCTACGTCAATCTCAAGGTGAAGCGCGCTGAGGAGGCCGGAATTACCACTCAGTTCTACCACCTTGAGACCGCTACCACCGAGCAAGTAGTATCCCTAATCAAGAAGTTGAACGCAGATCCCAATGTTCACGGAGTCATGGTCCAACTTCCCGCTCCGAAAGAGGTAAATGAGGGAGAGATTGTTGAGGCCATCGCCCCTGAGAAGGATGTCGACGGCCTCAGCCCAGTTACCTTTGGTAAGATAGTCCTCGGGGAGAAGTCTTTCCTCCCAGCGGGTGTCGAGGCAATCATGGAGCTTTTAAAACGATATAACATAAATCCAGAGGGAAAGCACTGGGTAGTTGCTGGTCTAACTAGCTGGCTCGGTAAACCGATGACTGCCCTGTTACTCAATAAAAAGGTCGAGGTCACCGCCTTCGCTGCAGGGGATTTGCGCTTGCCGGAGTTTGTTAAACAAGCAGATGTCTTATGCATCGAGGTCTACAAGAAGGGCGCTGTCACAGCTGACATGGTCAAGAAGGGCGTCGTCATCATCGACAACGGGAATAATTATGAGGGGAAGAAGGTCTTTGGTGACGTAGAATTCGAGGGAGTTAGCCCACTTGCATCAGCCATCACCCCCGTCCCCGGTGGAGTCGGCCCTCTGCTTATCACGATGCTATTACGCAACACTGTGAAGGCAGCTTTGACCTCCTAATTAAGCCACTTTTTAACACCACATGCTGACGCAACATTAAGGATTTTAAACCCAGGCGTTATCCCCATTCTACAAGGTAGTGCCTTTTGGCCAGGATGGATTCACGCAACGCCCGTCGAATGATGCAACGCATGGGTATGCAGATGCAGGAACTAAGCGGCGTTACTAGGGTGATTATACAGAGCCCCGGAAAGGAGATTGTAATCGAGCAGCCTATGGTTACAAGCATCAACGTCCAGGGGCAGAAGATGTATCAGATCACTGGGGGAAAGGCAACAGAAAGGGCCCCGCAGGCCGTTTCCACTCAGGGCGTCGCCTCAGCGGTGGAGAAGCCACAATTGCAGATCCCCGAGGAGGATGTCCTCCTAGTCGCCCAGCAAGCTAAGGTGAGTATGGAGAAGGCGCGTGAGACCCTCATTAAATGCGAAGGGGATTTGGCACGGGCAATACTCATGCTCCAAACGGGATAGAGGCTTAACGGTGGCACTTCGGGTTAGGCAGCAGCGTGGCGTGGTCGTCGAGTACAAAGGATCTGGAGTCGTCTTAGACCCAACTGGAAATGGGCATGGTTACCCAGTCTTCGTGAGCCATGCGCATGCTGACCACGCTGCTGCCTTCAAGTTCCCTGAGAGGCAGAAATATGCTACCGAGGAGACCCATCAACTCCTTCACAGTCTTGGCTGGAAGCATCTAGACAACTGGCAACGCATCAAGCTCGGTGATAAGATCAAAGTAGACGACGTAGAGGTCCATGTCCATAACGCGGGGCATGTCCTCGGCAGCGTCCAGTTCGAGGTGAATACTCCTGAGGGAACAGTTCTCTACACAGGCGACATAGGTCTAGAGGAATCCTACACGATGCATCCCGCTGAGTCGGTGGAGTGTGACATCCTTGTCGTCGAGACTACGTTTGGTGCCCCCATGTTCTCCTTCCCGAAGCGTAGGGTAGTCGCCCTCGATATGGTGCGCTGGGCCATTATGGAGGTGATACCATCCGGCAGGATACCTGTCTTCAAGACAGACTCCATCGGCAACGCTCAAGAGGTCATACGAATCTTCAACAGTTTAACAAAGCTCCCCATAGTGACTGCGAAAAGCGCTACGAAGGTGAGTGATGTCTACAAGGGCTACGGCCATAACCTCGAGTACTACGACTCCAAGTCCAGCGATGGAGAGGAGCTCATCGAGGGGGGTAAGTGCGCTATCATCTCACCGAAGGGGTCTAAGCTCCCCTACGAGAACCAAGATCCCGCCCTCGCCTCAGGGTGGGCAGTCCTTTTCAGAGGTCGCCAGCGAGCCTTCGCACTAAGCGATCATGCCGACTTCAAGAGCCTCCTAGGATTCATCCGCCGATGTAAACCGAAGAGAGTCCTAACGTTCCACGGTGGCACTATGACGCGAGATTTCCCCGAGTACATCAAAAAGAAGCTTGGCATTGACGCCCACCCCCTATCCTCGAAGGAGGAGACCCTCAATGGTACGGTTCAGCGTGGCGAAACACGCATCAAGGCGTGCACAAATCAGCTCCTGCGCACTATCAGGATACCTGGCTTCGAGTATGGAACCGCTTGGCTTGAGAGGGAGATGACGAAGCAGGGATATAGCGGCGGGGAAACGGAGGAGACCCTTGGTTTCCTGGTGTCGAAGGGGATACTGGTGAGGACCGAGAAGGGCGTGAAGATGAGTTAAACTGTGCCCTCGCGCCAGCTATTGAGGTACTTCTTCTGCTCTGCAGTAAGCTTGTCTATCCTAACACCCATTGACTGGAGCTTGATGCTGGCGACCATCTCGTCTATCTCCCTTGGGACATCGTGGACGCTCACACTGAGATCTTTACTCTTCATTATCCACTCAGCGACCAGGGCTTGGTCGGCGAAACTCATATCCATGACCTCGCTAGGATGCCCCTCGGCGGCGGAGAGGTTTACTAGCCGTCCCTCCGCGAGAAGGTAGAGCTTCCGCCCGTTATTGAGCTCGTACTCGTCGAGGTCGGGGCGCATCCTCCTTTTCCCCTTTGAGAGTTTCTCAAGGGCGGGGATGTTGATCTCTACATTGAAGTGGCCGCTGTTCGCAAGCATGGCGCCATCCTTCATTAACTTGAGGTGCTGCTCGTCGATGACCTTCGTGTCGCCGGTTACGGTGACGAAGATGTCCCCATTCTTGGCAGCCTCAATTAGAGGCATGACCTGGAATCCGTCCATAACTGCTTCTAGGGCTTTAGTTGGATCTATCTCGGTAACTATTACGTGGCTACCCATACCGCGGGCACGCATTGCGACGCCTCTAGCACACCAACCGTAGCCCACGACGACGAAGACCTTTCCCGCGAGCATGACGGAGCTGGCTCGTAGGATGCCATCTATTGTACTCTGACCGGTGCCATAACGGTTATCGAACATGTGCTTAGTCGGGGTGTCGTTGACAGCGACTATAGGGTACTTTAAAGCACCATCCTTGTACATGGCACGGAGCCTAATTACGCCTGTCGTCGTCTCTTCGCTTCCTGCCTTGACTCCTTTGAGTTTCTCGGTTCTCTTAGAATGGAGAGTATTTACGAGGTCAGCGCCATCGTCCATCGTAATGGTCGGTCCCTGATCGATGACCTTGTTCAGGCACCAGTAGTACTCCTCAGTGGACTGCTCGCGCCACGCGTAAACCTTCGTCCCAGTTGCGGCAAGTGCAGCGACTACATCGTCGTGTGTGGATAGGGGGTTGGAGCCGCAGAGGGAGACCTGTGCTCCCCCTACCTCGAGGGTCCGGATTAATACAGCGGTCTCCTTCGTTGCGTGGAGGCATGCACCAATTTTGACGCCCACTAGGGGTTTCTCAACCTCGAACCTCTTCCTGATGAGGGCTAGCACGGGCATATGATCCCGCGCCCACTCGATGAGTAGCTCACCCTTCGGAGCGAGTCCGATGTCCTTGACCTTGTAGCTCATAATAATTACACAGAGTAACAGAGCATATTCGGTGTATAAGACGTTTCTAGAGCTTGACTATCTGGGCGTGTGGAATGTCTCCGAAGTAGATGACAGCCTTACTATGGACTAGCTTCTTATCGATGGCGGCCTCGACTATGCGCTTCCCAACGAGGTTGCAGATGGTGGCGTGATGCATCGCCTCGATGGCTTCCTCGATGTTGCCTGGTATGCCCTTATAGAACTCCTCGCTGACTTTGAAGGGGACGCGACCGCCTTTAAGGGTCTGACCTAGAAGCTCCGCATCGCAGACCGCGACGAGTGTATCCCTCCCGTGCTTGCTTGTCCGGAGGTAGACCTCGCTCATGTCTCTCAGCCCGTGCCGATGCTGCTACGTGCGCCACATGCTTCGCATTGGAGGAACCAGAGGCGCTTCTCCTTGATCAATTGGGTATCGGGGCGACCACATACTGGGCAGATGACGTACTTCTTCGCGTATACTTCGATCAACCCTCTAATGGACTCGGCGTTATGTTTTCCCTGGAAGAGGGCACGATTTCCATCGAAGTTGGCAAGCGTCGCCATCTCACCTGTGAGGTACTTGAGAAGGTGGTCGGGCTCTCGGCGGAGTTGATCTGCGATCTCTTTGAAGTTGATTATGACGGTCTTCCGGCCCTGGAGTGCTATATCTGCTCGTGGGACCGCGAACCTGTCAACGTAGCTTGTTAGCACTGGTAGCTCTTTGTATGCACTATCGAGCATCGCCTTGTAGTCCTTCTCCAAACTTGCTCACATCCTCATTAGCGCCGATGGTTATATCACCTTTGGCGCTTTCAAGAAGGAGGTGCGCCGGGTCTTAAAAAGGGTTCCCGGGTTCATGGACGGCGGAAGGCGCCGAAGTATATGACGATCACGCCCAATAGCGCCATCACCAGGCCACCAATGAGCATGCCCCAACCTATCCACTTAAGGATGGTCACGCGTGCACCGACTTGTGCGTTGATGTCTACAGCCTTTGAGCCATCCTCGTTCATGACGACGACCCAGTACTCACCTGTAGATGGGGTCCAGGTAATTGTCTGAGTCCCGGTGCCCGATGACTGAGAGATCCAGAAGGACTGTGTTGAGGGTGAAGATGAGGGTGTCCCTCCAGGTATCGTCTGGTAGGTGGGGACTCCATCATCCATCATCCTGTTTGGCACCCATTTGTAGGAGATCAATTTGTCAATGTTAACGTTATTAAGATAGCTCTGGGCGTACTGCTGGGAAGCTATACCTATAAAGATGGGTTTTCCGTTGTTTGAGATGGCGGTTATCTTTACTGATACAATGTCTCGGTACGAGGGATTCATCATCCAGTCTCCGTCCATTTGTATATCGATCCCGCTCTGAACTATAGCATAGCTTGCCACGCTGAGTTGCGCGGGTTTGGTTAACATGTATCCGTTCTGATCAACGATAGCAGTCTGAGTCCAGAGTATCGCTCCTCCTCCCATGAGGAGACCGAAGGCGATGAGCAGCATGAAGCCCCCAAAGACGACAGCGAGTACTCTACTTACATTCCAACCGGCTGAGTCCCTGCGGTAAACCACCCCAGCGGATGGGACAGGCGTTCCACATTTGGGGCAAAACCCTGCTCCCTCTGGCAGCTCAGCCCCACACTTTGAGCAATACTTCATTCCCACAGTTCACTGATGCGGAGACTCGGAGCCTCACTCTTAAATTGTTCTATGCGCTACGATCCGAACCGTTTTAACTCCTAGGCTCCAATTCAACTAAATATGTCTGATAAGTTCGACTGCGAGGTCATGAGTTGGGACCTCTTCTACGAACTATCTAGGAAGACCGCTAACATG
This sequence comes from Bathyarchaeia archaeon, assembly GCA_041489375.1. Taxonomy (GTDB): domain Archaea; phylum Thermoproteota; class Bathyarchaeia; order TCS64; family TCS64; genus UBA8941. The sequence continues at coordinate 8,044 of JBGPRA010000044.1, forward strand.
ATCATAGCCTCCAGGTTCAGGCCTGACTTTATGGTGGGCCTCGCCCGAGGCGGTTGGGTGCTTAGCCGTGTCCTCTGCGACTTTCTTGCTGTGAAAGATCTAGTGAGCCTAAAAGTTGAGCACTGGGGGGTCACAGCCACTCCGGACGGCTCTGCCCAACTCAAGTACCCTTTCCGAATCGAGCTGAGGGGAAAGAGAGTGCTCATCGTTGACGACATCACTGACACCGGGGAGAGCATGAAGATCGCCAAGGAGTATGTCGAGACCATGAACCCTCTCGTCGTGAAGACGGCGACTCTTCGTCACATAAATGGGGGCAAATTCACTCCAGACTATTATGGGGATGAGATTAGCTGGCGTTGGGTTATCTTCCCCTGGAACTACCATGAGGATATGTGTAACATAGTGCCAAAAGCTGCAGCTGATGGAGCCCCGCTCGATGAGGTGAAAAGGCGGTTGAGAGCGAATAATAACCTGGACATCGAAGAGACTGAAATCAAGAGGATACTAGAAGAAGCTAAGCGAAGAAAAAGGTAGGCTACTCGTCTTCTTCATCAGCTTCTTCATCGTCGACTTCTACTTCATCGCCCTCTTTGGCTTTCTTCGCAGCCTTTTTCTCCTCCTCGGTGGTCGTACGGTATTTCCTGACACCATCAGGACCGCGAAGCGAGGTTATTTCAGCCCCCTCGAAGAGGCTTCGCAGAAGGCGGAAGACACGCTTTTCCTTGAGCTCCATCACCACCGCTAGTTCGGCTAGACTAAGGGGTTTCTCTTGCAAGTGTTTGAGAACGTCTTTCTTGAGCTTAGCTGTCGACATCTCTGTAACCTATACGTAGGTCTGTGTTAAAGAATTTGACGCCGTGACGCGCGCAGCGTGATGCATGCATATCTTATTATGATGCCTGCTCTGGATGCACGCAGCGCTTAGCGGAGCTGCTTTCCTGATAATCCTCCAGTGAAGGAGAGGTAGAGGAAAAAGAAAGAGAAGTAACCTAGAAACCTTCACCTATCTTCTCAACCTGTCTGTAAAAGCGTGTTATCTCTAGCTTCTTGGGGTGTCCTATGGCCGCCTCAACCGAGGCATCGTGATCGATGGCCCCGAGATATCTCGAACCAATCTTACGGATCTCCCCCTTGATATAGTCCGTCTGCTTAACAACCATGTTCTCTACGACGCCTATTGTAGGGATCTTTTGGTCTTTGAGAAGAACTAGGAGCTTCCTGACGGATTCGTAAGCTAGCTGGCTAGGCGTGGTAACGACGAGGAACTCTATTCGGGGTATAAGACGGAGCATGTCTAAGGTAGCGTCGCCGATCCCTGGGGGCATGTCGATGATCAGGTAGTCAAGCTCCTCCCAACGAGTAATGGCTAGTAGCTCTATGATAGCATTGCTAGCATCCAAGCCACGAAGTGGAACGGGCTCATCGGCGCTATAGTGGACGATGCTCATGTAGGAGAGGCCTTGAGTTACAGGTGGTGTGATCCCCTTCTCCTCCTCTGGGTAGAGCCCCTCTACGCCGAGGATAACGTGGGTGCTTGGGCTGGTGAAGTCCAGGTCGAGGAGACCCACCTTGTGACTGTGGGCTCTGAGGCTGAGGGCGAGGGCGACGGCGACCATGCTCTTTCCTACGCCTCCCTTTCCGCTTGAGACAGCTATGATCCTCTTGACGTTATCGAATCTGCCTGGAATTATGGCGAGGCGGGGATCGCTCATTCTTTCTTTCTCCCCTTTATACTGATTAGCCAGACACCTCGGCCCTCCGTTACCTCGAAATCGGGGCTCCCGCAGGTGGGGCAGGTGAGATAGACGTGTGCCATCTCGGGGACGAAGTGGATCGCTTCACCGGTCTCTTTGTCGAGATTCCTGGTGTTTAACTGCCACTCGTGGGAGCATTTCCTGCATTTGAATCGTGCTGGGGCAGTCTCGATGGCGAACTTGGCTAATTTCATTCTTGGGGTTCTGAGCTGGTCGAGGGCGAACTCTATGATCTCGTGCTCCACCTGCTGGAGCTCGCCAATCATGATCTTGACCTCGGTGATCTCATCGATTCCCTGATCCTCAGCAAATTTCTCAGCGGTCTTGATGATTCCCTCGGCTAGAGCCCACTCGTGCATGGCTGTTCTTCCCGGGTGGATATTTATAAGTCGTTTCTGGTCTCAACTTGGTTATCGCCATCGAAGTTCCTACGGATAATGTACTTAAACGAGGACTCCGCAGGATTGGCGTATCGCCTTGGACTCTTATCTAGCTGAGCTTGATCGCTCCAGGATGTGCTTAATGATCTGGAGGCACGCTGAGGTCATATTCTCGAGCCCTAGCAAGGGGATACGCCCCCACCTAGAGGCAATAGAAAGACTGGGTAAAGAGAGGCTAAGGGACACAGTGATGGCCGACAAGATTGTGGGGCGCGCTGCTGCGCTACTAATGCTCTACTCTGTCCCAGCGGAGGTCCACGCGGGCGTCATCACAACGAAGGCGAGGGAGCTCCTCGAAGCCAGTGGGATCTTGGCATACCATAACGCGGAGGTATCCGCCATCAAGGAGAAAGACGGCCGCATCTACTGCCCATTCGAGGCTATGGTCCAGGGGATAAGCAACCCTGAAAAGGCATACAACGCCATAGTGTCGAAGATAAAAAGCATGAAGTAGCCACGCTAGTGGATAGATTTAAGAACGGTTTCACTCCAGTCTTTAAGATTCACCGCTGGTTCTGGCTATGATGGACGAGGTCGAGAAGCTCACTACAAAAATTAGGGACAAGGCGCTGAGGGGTAAGGTCCTCGACCTACTTAGGAATCCCAAAGTAGACCTCGACTATCCTTGCCTCAGTGTCGAGGAGTGCCCTGCGGGGGCATATCAGCACCACAGCTACAATGGTGGTCTCTTGCAGCACACGATTGGTGTAACGAAGCTGAGCCTGACCCTATGCGACCTCATCGAGGAGGTTTATGGTGGTAAAGTGGATAGGGATACCGTCGTTGCGGGTGCGCTTATCCATGATATAATGAAGATCTATACCTACGAGCCTCGAGGCGACGGCAGCTACGTCAGTAGCCCGCTTGGGGAGAAGGTTGACCACCTCACCCTCTTAGTGGCGGAGCTCTATAAGCGTGGGTTCCCAGTCGAGATCATCCATGTGGCAGCGTCGCACCACGGCGACGTCAGCCCTGTCAAGCCAAAGACCATGGAGGCGCTAATTGTTAGTACAGCGGACCTCGCTGACTCGGAGCTCAGTAGGAAGACGCTGCGGGCTGCTGAGTATCTACTCAGGCAGATGGGGGAGAGCCAGCCAAAGATCAATTCGAGTAGGGAGGCCCTCGACCTTGTCCATGTGAAGAGTAAGGAGGGCTGGGAAGGCGTCAGGAAGCTCAGTAACGGTAAGAGCTGAGGTTATCCACAAGCCGAGAGCTTTCAATATCGAGGCGCGCGGTAACCTAGATATTTTCAATTTCCACAATGTGTATATGTGTACTTTTTAAGACGACGACTCAAATTATATCTCGATCTGAATGACGCGGGTTAGTGGGTTCAAGCTTGAAGGTGTGCTTCCAGCAGTCGTAACTCCCTTTGATAAGAATGAGGAGTTCGACGAACAGGCATTCCGTTACCTCATAGATTGGCTGATCGAAAAAGGAATAAATGGTATTGTCCCCTGCGGGACGACTGGAGAATTCTCACAGATGAAACACGAGGAGCGCCAGAGGGTTATTGACGTCTGTGTTGACCAAGTGAATGGACGTGTACCCGTCATAGCTGGCACAGGCGACACCGCGACGAAGCTCGTTATTGAGGCTACTAAGCATGCCCTTGATGTTGGAGCCGATGCTGCGATAATTGTGAACCCATATTACATGAAGCCGAAAGGGGGTAAAGGAATATATGATCACTACCTCGCCATCGCTGGCGCCGTTGATATTCCTATTGTTCTATACAATATTCCTCCAACTACTAATCAATACATACCCTGGCAGGTGATTGAGGACCTCGCTGAGGTTCCTAACATTGTCGCTTTGAAGGACTCCAGTGGTGACCTCAAGTACATGATGAGTGTGTTGGAGAAGGTTCATGATAAGATCGACGTCGTCTGTGGGTGGGATGAGGTCGTCCTTCCAGCATTAGCAGCCGGAGCCAATGGGATGATCCTTGCCAGCGCCAACGTAATCGCACCCCAATGGATTGACATCTACAAGAAGATGAAAGATGGCAAAATCGAGGAAGCGAGGATCGCTATGAGGAAGATACAGAAGCTTACCCGCCATATGGTTGCGACTGGGGCTCAAGGACCCAAGGTCTGCCTCAACTTCATGGGTTTAAAGGTCGGCAACACGAGGAGGCCTATCATACTGGGGGACACTGTAAGCTACGAGCTAAGGGAAGAGTTCCGCATAGAGTTGGAGAACCTCGGACTCGTTGAGAAGAAGCCTATAACCTTCAAGATCCTACCTGGGGAGCCACTCGTGCAGAGATTCTATAACGTCGGATTAACACCTGAGGTAATTGAACAATTCACTCTGCGGACAGGTGAGGCACTCGTCGACCCCGACTCAGCGGAGGTAGCCCACATCGACCTGATAATGGGAGACATCGATGGACCGGTTGGGAAGGCATACGCAGACGTCCTAGTGAGGCCAACAGCTGAGCGCGAAGCTACCCAGGCAATTCTTGAACCCAACATGGCAGTGAAGCCCCCGACTCTCGTGGTACCAACAGTGCCTGTTAAGGGCATGAGGGAGGCTAGCATGGTCTACGGGCCTGGACAGGCTGCCGTGGCTAAAGCCGTCGCTAAATCCGTTGAAGACGGGATTCTACCACCAACAGACCGGCTTGTGATAATAGCTAAGGTGTTTGTCCACCCATCCTCAACCGACCGTCAGAGGGTATTCATCAACAACTACAAGGCGATGCGCCACGCAATAAGGAAAGCCATGGAGGGCCGCCCAAGTGTTGAAGAAGAGGTTGATAACGCCGACAACTCCCGCCACCCCTTCAGGGAAAACATGTGAGGCTATTTGCGGAGACTGGTTTAAGCGGCTTTTTATCGTGAAAGAAGTGCGGGAAGACTAATATGGTTGCTACTAGGGGTTTTCTCTGGGCAGAGGTGCCAGAGCGGTTATTGGGCTAGTCTCGAAAACTAGTGGCCTTGAGCCTCAAGGGTTCGAATCCCTTCCTCTGCGCCA
>JBGPRA010000045.1:0-13157 GCA_041489375.1 Bathyarchaeia archaeon
GCCTCCTTGATGGTGATCTCTAATGGCTGCTTAGCTGCTTTCTCCTCCATATCCTCCGTGATGATGCGAACCTTCTCACTCTCTACGTCGCTCAGCAACTGGCAGGAGGGGTTAATAGGGTCGAAGAAGAGTTCTAGCTCCATTATTGTGAACTCGCGGAGCCTGTGCATGCCTCTGCGGGGACTGACCTCGTTGCGGAGCACCTTACCCTGCTGGCTGATGGCGAAGGGGATGCATTCTCTGTTAGCTTGGTAGCAGCGCTTGAAGTTGGTGAACATGCCCTGGGCGGCTTCAGGGCGCATGTAACCGACCTCGCCACCCGTGGCGCCTATCTGGGTCTGGAACATCGTGAGGACAAGCGTCGGCTCCTTTAGCTGTCCGTCACAGACGGGACACTTGATATTGTTCTCCTCAAGGAGCCTCTTTATAGCGTCTCCGCCCTGCGTTTCGACGTGTTCCATACCTGTCTTCTCCTCGATGAGGTGGTCGGCTCGGAATCCGCGTCCACACTGGCTGCAGGAGGAGGCGTACTCCTTGAAGTTAGCGAGGTGTCCACTCGACTCGAAGACCTTGCTGCTGTTCACTATCGGATCCTCGATCTCGAAGAAGCCTTGTCTTCTGACAAAGTACTCCCTCCACTGCGCCTCGATGTTCCGCTTTAGCTTAACGCCGACGTCGCCGTATGTAGTGAAGCCCGCAATGTTGCCGTATATCTCGAAACTTGGCCAGAAGAAGCCGCGTCTCTTCGCGATCTCTGTGATGGTCTCGTATATGTTGCCTGTGGACATTCCCAACAGCTCACCCTTTTGTTGGGGGTGCGAAATATAAATGTAGTAAATTTCGCTGGGCTAACTGCTTTGGGCGGCTTTTAGCAGGTTGGTTATCATGGGGTGCGGGCGTTCGGCGGAGGATGTCGCCTGTGGAACAAAGAGCGTGGCGAAGTAGTAACCTGCTTTCGGTAGTTCGAGTATCCTGACCTCGCCGCCGGAGTCGAGTCCAGAGATGCGGAGCCCTGCTGCCTCTATGTCGTCCTTGCGTTTGGGGTTGAGGCTGTAGTTGCAGTAGAACCGCTCCATCGTGCTTTTCGTGCCGTAGACCTTTGAAGCGCGTGTCCCAGGGAGAATCTTCACTTCCTCCACCTTGCCGACGAGGGAGCATGTGAGAGGGGTAACGAAGAGGTTCTGGGCATTTGGGTGCTCCTCCGCGTGTTCCGCGTCCTTAATACCCATCACATTCCTCGCGAATTCGACGATAGCGTGCTGGCACCCACCACAGGTGCCTACGAATGGCAAATTGTTCTCTCTTGCGAACCTGATCCCTTTCAGTGCACCCTCGGCACTCTTGTAAGGGCTACCAGGGGCGCAGAGGAAGGCGTCGAAGCGTCCCATCTTTGCTTTAGCGTCCCGGTCTAGGGAGGATGTAGGCAGCCACTCAACGTCTACACTTACTCCTAGGCAGTCAGCAGAATGGTGGATAGCGAGGTTAGTCATCGTATGCGTATCATAAGTGGGTCGAAAATCGCCGATAACGCCGATTAGTAACTTCCTTGGCATAAACGTCGAAGAGTTGGTAGCGTATTAATGGTTATTCCTTATAATTTTAAAACGGGGAGTCACTCGACTACGGGGCGGAACTTGTATCCATATTGGATTAGTCCCGCCTGCCCGTCTTCGGTGACCTTACGGAAGGTGTATTCAACTCTCATCCCGGACTTGACCGCTTCGGGCTCAATATCAACCACCTGGCTCAGGATGCGAACTCCATCGTCAAGCTCTATGAGGGCGACTACGTATGGCGTGAACTTCTCGTAGCCGAGGGGAGCGTTCCTAATAACGGTCCAGCTCTCGACCTTCCCCGTCTCTGCGAGCTTGTAGGGCTTGAACTCGGTGCTCCCGCAGCTACAGACAGGCATCTTTGGGTAATACTTGGCACCGCACTTGGCACACTCCTCCCCAATAAGCCTGTAACGGGGTTTCTCCTCTCTCCAATACCTTGGTACACTCATTTCAAACCCTCCTAAGGATGGTGATGGAGCAGGTTGAACCTACACTCGCCATGCTCTGCGCCATACCAACTTTCGCGTCTGTGATCTGGTTCGCCCCAGCCTTCCCGCGCAGCTGTATCACGGTCTCAGCGATCTGATAGAGCCCCGTAGCACCTACAGGATTACCCCGAGCCTTAAGACCGCCAAAGTTGTTCGTAGGTATCTCCCCCGTGCGGGCTGTATGTCCCTGCGCAACGAACTTAGCCCCCTTCCCCTTCTCAACGAAGCCAAGGTCCTCGAGGCTTAGAACACCGTCGATCGTCGTATCGTCTGTAACCTCGAGCACATCGACATCCTTTGGCTTCACCTTCGCGACCTCATATGCATTGTTTGCAGCTTTCTTGACGGCTTCGAGGGTGAGAGGATGCTTACGAGAGGCGAGGGATGTGTAGTCAGTTGCAACCGTCGACGCTGCTACCTCAATGCCAGTGGCAATCTTCTCAGCTGGGCCGAGCAGAACCGCAGCAGCGCCGTCAGCGACCGCAGCGCACTCCATCATCCTAATCGGGTCGGCCTCCATTGGGCTCGTCATGACGCGTTCGATACTCAACTTGAAGGAATACTGTGCATGTGCGACTCCTACCGCGTTGTCGTGGCTGCGTGCCGCGAACCATCCTATCTCCTCCGGCGTGGCACCGTACTCACGTGTATAGAGCCTGTGAAGTATAGCTGAAAGCCCCGTTTTAGTTACGCCAGTGTAAGAGGTGTACTCTTGTTCCTCTGTCCCGACGAGAGCAGTTGTAACCGCCTCTGGAAGTAGGTCACTCATCTTCTCAACACCACCAACAAGGACCCAGTCATTCAGACCTGAGGCGACGGCCTTGACGCCCTCGTTAAAGGCGACTCCACCGCTAGCCTGACCCGCTTCGATCCTAACGGCTGGAAGACCCGGCTTTCCTATTGCCTCTGCCATGAGAGCCCCCATACCTAGTTGTCCCTGTAAGTGGGCTCCCATCATATTCGCGACGTATAGTTGGTCGACATCGGTGTGGGCCGCATCCTTCATAGCCGCAAGGGCAGCTTCGGCGAAGAGATCCTTGATGTTCCTCTCCCAAGGCTCACCGACCTTGGTAAAGCCTATTCCAGCGATTGCTACCTTTCTCATACTATGATCTGCCCCCTGTGGCGGAGGTAAGTCGCGTAGTCAACGTATCTCCTCCTTTCTATGTAGTTCTTGACCTTGGGTCCGCTTCGGCGGTGCTTTATGGGCTCCTTCACCTTCCAGACGAAGGCGTCGCTGCCAGCGCCGCTACCATAGCTAACCATTAATATCCTGTCACCGGACTCAGCGACATCTAGAGTCGCGGCGAGACCCAGCGGACTACTGCCCGCGTAGGTGTTGCCGACGACAGGTGAGACCAAACCGGGGTTGATCTGATCCATACCGAAGCCCAGCATCTTTGCGACGTTGATGGGGAACTTAGCATTGGGCTGGTGAAAAACGGCCCACTTGAAATCGGTGGGCTTGTACCCTGTCTCGGCGAGAAGTGCTTTCCCGGCACCAGTGATGTGTTTGAAGTAGGCGGGCTCCCCTGTGAACCTGTTGCCGTGGCGTGGATACATCTCCTTCGATCTGCGCCAAAAATCGGGTGTGTCGGTTACGTAACTATAGGATGCCTCAAGTTCGGCGACGCTCTCCTCGGCCGGTCCAAAAAGGTAAGCAGCACCTCCACAAGCGGCAGTGTACTCGAGGGCATCGGCGGGCTTACCCTGCGCTGTATCCGCACCTATCCCCATGGCGTACTTCTGCATCCCACTGCCGACTAGGCCGATGCATGTCTGCATAGCCTCTGTGCCTGCCTTGCAGGCGAACTCATAGTCGGCGGTGGAGACGCTGGGCGTGGCGCCGATGGCCTCGGCTACAATGGTGCCCGAGGGCTTGACCGCATACGGTTTGGACTCGGTGCCCACATAGACCGCACCTATATTTGTGGGGTCGACACCTGAGCGCCGGACGGCTTGGCGGGCGCACTCAACAGAGATGGTGATGGTGTCCTCGTCAAGTGCTACGACAGCCTTCTCCTCAACTGGCTCTCCCGAGGTGCTCCACATGCGGTTGACCTCAGCTGCCTTGAGCCTGTACATCGGCACATAGGCGCCATAGCCGACGATGCCGACCCTGATGAGAGTCTTCAACTTGTTCAACCCTCTCCGGAAACTTAGAGATAGAGTAGCAGGTTATTATTTAAGCAAATCGACAAGGATCGATGATGTCATCGACGGGAGACGATTAGGTATCTACCTCTTCAAATAGATGTCCCTAACTGCCCCCAACGACTTTATAGTCGCCTTAAGAGAGTAGGGGTGCTCGAACTGGCATACGAAGCCCTCCCAGGGGTCACCTACGACCTCGTAGTCGTTGATCTGACCAACACCCAACATTGCGGTATTAGATATATGCCCAATCACCTCGGGCTTGAAACCAATAAGTCCACAGCAGAAGCTATCAACAGCGACGACGTCTGAACCCGCAACTATGACCCCCATTTTCCTGGGGTTTCCCACCACGGGCCCGTTCCCCTCCATGCAGGTTAAACCGTCCATGATCGTCATGTTGGTCTTTATGGTTTTGGCTAGGTAGGGAAGGACCTCATCGAGCCTCTTATGGAGTCGGCTCTTTTTAGCCTCCTGGATGCAGCCATAGAGGTTCTTAATCCCTAGAGTAACGGTTGTGTGGGCGCAGGTTTTGATCTTTGCTAGGTTTAGGACGTAGTCGGCTTCAAGCATGGTTTTTGGGATCATAATCTCCGTGTCCGCCACTTTGTGGGGGATACAATCATCCTTACTCAGGTTGAGAAATGGGACACCCCACTCCTCCAGCTTTGCCGCGAGGCCCGACTCCCTGACGCGCTTGTCGGCGGTGCCGGCGATGTTATCAGACTCCACGACGAGGGGCTCGCACCCTCTCTCGCGAATCATCTTCACAGCTGCGCCAACTATATTGAAGTCGGTGATGACCATTCCTTGGGGGTTCTTGGCATTGCAGATGTTGGGTTTGATAATCGCTCTCTTTGCCTGCCCAACCTGTAGGCCTCCGGCGAGATCGACGGCTCTCCTGACCGCATTCTCTATGTCCTTCCCCGCTTGAATGAGTGCTACTTTAGCCAACCTTGTCACCTATTTTGTGACGAGCTTATCACCAATCTCCTGTATGACCTTGAGCATCGCGATCTCGTCGTCGATAGTAATCCGAGGCTCCCCACCCCCATGGATGAGGCTGTCGAAATGCCTGTACTGCTCTGAGAAGCTTGGATGTTTAAACTGTAATAGGTCGAGGTACCAACCAGGGCCCCTCTCGCTTGTCTTTGTCTTATTACCTTCGGCTTCGAGGGTGTAGCTGTAGGGATTTATTGCGAAGTCGCTCTTGAGTCTTCCTTTCTCACCTTCTACAACGACTGCGAAGGTGGGTATGGTCCGCGTCCAGCTCGCGGTGCAGTCGAGGGCTACTCCCCGCTCCGTCTCAACGGTTACATGGAGATTATCGCAGACCTCGTATTTCTTGCAAATACCAGATACTTCAACTACTCTCTCCGGTTTACCTGCTATTATTCCGGCGACGCTTAGTATGTGAGGCATAACGTCCTCGATTATTCCCCGAGGGTCCCTGGTGCGAAAATCGGTTTTGGAACCGTACATCCCAAGGTTGTTCTCGAAGTTTAGCTTTACACGCCTCACCTCCCCGATGGCCCTCTGCCTGATCTTCTCCTCCATTCTGTAGATGGCGGGGGTGTAGACGTAGTTATGGGCCGGTAGGACGACGAGGTCCTTCTTAGCCTCTCTGATCTTGATACACCCCTCGACTGTTTGGGCGAGGGGCTTCTCACAGAGTACGTGCTTCCCCGCCTTAATCGCCTCGAGGGTCATCTCCTCGTGGAAGCGTGGAGGTGTGTTGATAGAGACGGCCTCTACCTCCGACCTAGCTAGGAGTTCGTGATAATCACCGCAAGCATGGTCAACTCTTGTTGCGCCTTTCACTTCAGCGAGTTGTTCACTGCTCTTATCCGAGATGCTTATCAGATCTACAACTCCTGAGGCCTTAATGGCGTTGAGGTGGAACATGGTGGTGACCCTTCCGCAACCAATTATTCCGAGGCGGAGCATACGCGAGAATAAACAACGCCTACATTAAATAGTTATTATTTATTCGTATGCGTTGATTATTTAAAATCTAACACTTAATTAACGTTTCTTTATAGCTTTTTCCAATTGGTGTGCTTAAAAATTGCGTGTATAAAAGCGCATTTAATCATGGAATTATTTCAAATAACGGAATGGCTCGGAAATAGTCTCCAAACCCTATCATAGTTAAATAAATGACCCAATCTCCGTCCCTCTTCTCTAAAAAGTAGGTGATTTCCTCTACACCCCACGTCACAGGAACGCCTCCGACGATTGACACATAGTACCCCGAGAACTTTACTATCCCACGGGTTGGAGTTGTTAGACTGATCCTGTCCACGGTATATACCCTGGTTCCATTCGCATTCGTAGCCATGGATTTAACCTCAGCTTGGGAAACAAACCTAACGGCCCTTGGGATCTCCACACCTTTTACGGCGTCTGTGTCAAGTATCAGCAGCATATCTTTGGTACTGTTGTTTCTTCTCGCTTCCTCCGATAGTAGGCGTTCAAATGGTGCCTTTACGAGGTAGGATTTCTGTGTTGAGATAAGAGTCGCGTTGACCTCTCTCAGCATCTCCATAAGTCTCGAGTTGGTGTATTGCAACTGTGCGAGTTCCACGCTCTGTGAGTTGAATCGACCGGCCAGTTCCCCGTATTTGTTGTTAAAGTCAAGGACGACCGCTGATGAGACGAGGATCACGGCAGCGAATACAATCACTAAAATCTTTATTGTGAGCTGAGTGCTAGCAGCGTTTAATTTTGATGCGTATTTGTCTGGCTCCTCTACGCCCCTAACGAGGTTGACTGTGGCTTTGCCGAACTCGGAGAGTGTGTACTTTTCCTCCTCATTCTTAGTGAGTAAGTCTCTCATGTTGTCGAGGTGGTAGTTTAGTAGGCCGTTGTCTATGTTGAGGGTTCTCTGGATCTCAGTGTATGTGCTTGGGGCTTCGTTTAGTGTCCTCAGTATTCTACGCCTTATCGGGTGCTGCATCGCTTTGAAAATAATGTTGTACGTGTCCTCCTCGGTGCTCACGGTGTGTCGATTGTACCCTACATTGGCTTTAAAAAAGGGTTTTCGAGAAGAGTATTTCTCCTAAAGTGTTCTAATTAATTGAGTATCAGGAGAAGAACTGTTCTCGTTACTAATTTCGCGCGCGCGACCCACCTGAGGCGAAGTACTTCGTAAGAAACTCCTTGTAGCCAAAGCGAAGTGCGACTGGAACGCAGACTATGACTTCAAACCAGTAGGTGGCGAGGCGGGTCAAAAGGCTGATTGCAGCCGCCATCGAGAGAGGGACCCCCGCTAAAACAAAGGCCCCAGCCAGGCCTGCATCGAGCAACCCGATCCCGCTAGGGATGAAAAAGTTCAGCTGTTGTAGAAACTCGATTATAGCGAATGCGAAGACTACGGTTGGCACATCCACATGTACTCCCAGCGCCTCAGCTGAGAGGTAGGCTGTTATTGCGCCAGCGCTCCAGTGAAATAACAGCATACCGAAAGCGATGAAGTTGATTCCCATATTCGCTCTTAAGGAGCCCACAGCCTCACCAATGTCCGTGATCACAGGGTTAAAGCCCTCCTCCATCGACTCTGGGTCATAGAACCTGTCAAAGAGCATTTGCCGCACCCAAGCCGGACTCTTCTTGTAGCTGTAGCCTAGCACTCGTGTATTCAGCATCAGGCTGAACACAGCGACACTCAGAATCGCGAAGGCGGTCAGGAACCAGCATACGCCTGGGTTTATTGGTATCTCCCTCCCACTGGCGATTGTGACGAAGGCAGTCCCTCCTATGATCAATCCGAAAGCGATGTTGTAGTATGATCTGTGGACGAGGACGCTGCTCAGGGCTTTTCCGAGGTTGGAACCAGACCTATCCTTCACGAGATAGGCGCGGACCATCTCAGTCATTAAAGGGAGGGGAACAAGCCAGTTTATGAAAAGGCTAGTAAAGCTCAGTTGTATCGCTCCCCAGAGAGTGAGGTTGACTCTCATCGCTCTGAGTATAAGGTACCATGAGGCTGCGAAAAAGAGGAGGCCTATCTGGTCTATGAGTACCGCTAGTGCATACACGCCAATGTTGAATCTCCCGACTTCAGCGAAGGCTGCGAATGGGTTGGCCCACGCGAGGTAGATTAAGAAGAAGGCGATCCCGATCAACGTGAAAGCGAGCGCTTTCTTATCCAACCCGAAGCCACTTCTGTAACATTGCCTTAACCTATAAATAATGATGCGCCCCTTCCCACCCTTGAGTTGGAGCCCAAGATACGGGTCGCTACGGTAGCTGACCTCTTAATGGTCCATCGAATCGAAGTGGGAAGCTACCCCGACCCTTGGCCTCGCTCAATCTTTTTCCTAATGAGGGGTAGAGCACCTGACCTCTTTCTCGTAGCTGAGGCAGAGGACACAATCGTGGGCTATACTATCGGTGAGGTTAAATGGAGAAGTGGTAGCAAAGTTGGGCATGTTATGAATGTAGCGATCAGCGAGACTTGGAGACGGAGAGGCCTAGCTCTCAGACTCCTCGACGAGCTCGAAAGTCGATTTAGATTGCGAGGAGCGAAATCAGCCTACTTGGAGGTTAGTGCCTCGAATACATTGGCACTGAAGCTCTATAGAAAGCGCGGCTACATCGAGATTGGTTCCCTCCCAGGGTACTACCGGGAGGAAGATGGCCTTGCCATGGAGAAGCCCCTAACCTGAAACGTTACCCTTCTATACCCGTGGCTGCCTCATCACTGAGCAGGTGGAACTATGGGCGAGATACGGGTCGCCATTGCCGGCACAGGGAACCTCTGCTCAAGCCTAGTACAAGGAACATACTTCTACGCAAAGTCGAAGGAGCCTATCGGGCTTCTCCACACCGAACTCAGCGGATACAAGCCCTCCGACATAAAATTTGTCGCTGCTTTCGACATATCTGAGGAGAAGGTGGGAAAGGACCTCTCCGAGGCCATATTCGCAAAGCCGAACCAAGCCCCCAAGATCGCAAACGTGCCAAAGCTCAAGGTGTCGGTCCAGATGGGTCCTGCTCCCGACCTCACGGAGGAGGGTGCCCTCAGCAGCATCAAGCGATCATCTGCTAAGGTAGTCGACGTCGCCGCGGCGCTGAGTAAGGTAAAACCGGATATGCTCATCAACATGGTCTCTGGGGGCAGCGACAAGGCTTCAATACTCTACGCGAATGCAGCGATCAATGCGGGCTGTGCCTTCCTAAACACGACTCCTTCAAGCGTTGCCGGGGACGCAACGCTCGTGAAGAATTTCACAACTGCAAAGTTACCCTTGGCTGGAGATGACCTCCTCGACCAGGTCGGTGCTACCGCCATCCACATAGGAATTCTAGAGTTCCTTCACAGCCGTGGCGCCCACATTGATGAGAGCTATCAACTCGACGTTGGTGGCGGCACCGAATCGATAAACACTCTTGAGAAGACGAAGGATACAAAAAGGAGCATAAAAACCGCCGCAGTCACAAGCCATATCCCCTACAAGTTTCCCCTAGTCTCAGGCTCAACCGATTTTGTCGACTTCCTCGGAAATGGGCGTGATAGTTTCTTCTGGGTTAAGGGTCGATACTTTGGAGGCGTTTCCTTCACGATGGATCTTAAGCTGAGCAGCGAGGACGCCCCGAACGGCGGCTCAATCCTCCTCGATGCAATTAGGGGGATTAAGGTGGCAAAGGACAAGGGCGTCAAAGGACTAGTTGCGCCAGTCTGTGGCTACGCCTTCAAGAGGGCGGAGAGAACCAACCTCGCGACCGCATATAAAGCATTCAGGGATCTTACAGGGTAACCGCTATGTACATGATCTTTATGGTGGGGACTGCGGGGAGCGGCAAATCCAGCCTCACCGCGGCTTTCACTCGCTGGTTAGAGATGCAGCGCGAGGACGTTATGGCCGTAAACCTCGACCCCGGAGCACCGAGCCTATCCTACTCTGCTAACGTCGACATCCGTGACTACATTAAGGTAGAGGATGTGATGGAGGAGTATGGTCTCGGCCCTAATGGAGGGCTCGTTGCTGCTACTGACATGATCAAGGATGTCGTCGAGGACGTAAGCCAAGACATCGAGGATTTCACTCCCGACCTCTGCATAGTTGACACCCCGGGGCAAATGGAGCTCTTCGCTTTCCGAGATATCGGCGCCCAGGTTGCAGAGAGACTCACCGACGCTGATAAGGGGCTAGTCTACCTCTTCGACGCAGGATTCTGTAGGGACCCCCTCAACTACGTAATGAACATGTTCCTCGCATCTGCCATAAATACCAGATTTCAACTCCCCCAGTTCCAGGTGATTAGTAAGATAGACCTCCTCAAGGAAAAGGAGCTAGAACAGATGATGGGGTGGTCCGAGGACTCTGATCTCCTAAGAGAGGCAGTGGACGCAAAGCTGAGCGGGATGAATAAGGAGATCAGCCAGGATATGCTTGAGATCATTGAGAGAATGGGTGTTGAGTTCAGCCCAATAGCGGTTTCTGCGAAGACTCACGACGGTTTTCACGTCCTCTACTCTGAGCTTCAACGTGTCTTTACAGGTGGAGAAAAATTCACGCCATGACCAGCTTCCTTAAAATAGAGTTGATAGGCGTAGCGTACGCACTTTATTTGATATTATTTGGTTGGTTTCCATTTTCTAGAAATCATTAATACTCTAAACCCAACCCACTGTCTAAGGAGATAGTTATGGTTCTATATCTAACGCAAGATGATGTCAAACGGGTACTTGACATGAAGAGCGCCTTCGAGGCCGTCGAGAATGGCTTCAGGGAGATGGGGAACAAGGCGATAGAGATGCCTCCACGTGTCTACCTTCACTTCCCGAAGGGCGTACTCATCGCGATGCCCGCTTACATGCCCAACCTCAACGCAGCGGGCACAAAACTCGTAACCGTCCACCCGGGCAACAAGAAGGATTATAACCTCCCCGCTGTCCAGGCGAAGATTGTAATAAACAGCCCCGAGAATGGAACGCCTCTCGCCATAATGGACGGCACTTACATTACTGCCCTACGCACTGGTGCCGCTGGTGCAGTCGGTATCAAATATCTCAGCAGGGAGGACGCGAAAGAGGTTGGACTCTGTGGACTCGGCGTTCAGGGCAGGAGCCAGATAATGGGCCTCATGCTCGTCCGTCCCAAGATAAAAAAGGTTAAGATCTTCGATATCATCCCCGAGGCTGTCGAGCCCTTCATCAAGGACATGAAGGCGATGTATCCCGGTGTTGACTTCGTCCCAGC
This sequence comes from Bathyarchaeia archaeon, assembly GCA_041489375.1. Classification (GTDB taxonomy): domain Archaea; phylum Thermoproteota; class Bathyarchaeia; order TCS64; family TCS64; genus UBA8941. Next base: position 11,407 of record JBGPRA010000045.1, read on the forward strand.
TAAGTCAGCGGAGGAGGCGACGAAGAACAGCGATATAATCATCACCTGCACCCCTAGCCCCACACCTTTCCTTAAGGGCGAATGGCTCAAAAAAGGTGCGCATGTTTCCGCCATCGGAGCCGACACCGCTGCAAAGCGCGAACTCGAGACAAGTGTAGTAAAGAAAGTGACTAAGCTTGTGGTAGATTATATGCCTCAGGCCTTTATCGTGGGCGACTTCGCTAAGCCAAAGGAGGAGGGTGTTGTCACTGAGAAGGATATCTATGCCGAGATGGGTGAGATCGTGGCTGGTCACAAGAAGGGACGCGTTTCCCCAGATGAGATAACCCTCTACAAGGCAACAGGCCTCGCTATACAGGACGTCGGCACTGCTGCTAAGGTCTATGAGTTAGCTGCAAAGAAGAAGATCGGCAAGGACCTCCCTAATTAGATCCTTTTTAGATCGCCGAATATTTTCTGTATTCGTTTTAGTACAAGTTGCCCTATACGTGGAGTACTTGAGTCTCTCCTGCTCGCGTATGAGAGTGCAACTATTTAAACCGCCCGAAACGAATACTAATCGAGGTTCTCTTAATGCCGAAAACACTTGAGGAACTAGGACAGACTGAGATCTCAGAACTAATCAATAGGCGAGTCAGTATCTTCACCCCCGAGGACACTGTGAGCAGTGTGAGAGGGGAACTCCTAAAGACGGGTCGCTACGAGGCAATCGTCTCAGGGGCAGGTAAGGTTGGGCTCGTCACCATCAGGGACCTGCTTAATGCTGAACGTCAGGAGCAGATGAAGCTGGAGCGCATCTGGACCTCCCAATCACCAGTTACCTCGGATAGCTGGGTTAAGGGCGTCGCATCCGAGTTGGTCAGAATCAATGTGAGAGCCCTCCCAGTGGTTGAGAACATGAAACCCGTTGGAATCATCTCACAAGTCGACATCATAGAAGCCCTCGCCGACTGCCCAACTCTCAGGAGAACTCCTGCCAAGGACCTCGCGAAGATGCCCCTGATCACACTCGATTTCGGAGAGAAAATCGCCGAGGCGCGTAGACTAATGCTCGAGAAGGGCTTCAGTCACGTACCCATCCTCAAGGATGGAAAACTCGTTGGTATTGTGACCGCCCAAGATATCGTTCAAACCTTCTCGTCGCCATCAATCGGCAGAAGCAAGACGGGAGAGAAACAGGGGGAGAAGATTAACAGGTATCCTGGTGCTGTGAGCGGGATCATGGACAAGACCCCCCTCACAGTGGGGCTAAACGCATCCGCTCTCGACGTTGCCAAAGGGATCAGGGACCACAAGAAGAGCGCCTGTCTAATAGTCGACAATAATAATGTAGTACATGGGATCATCACACCACGCGAGCTCCTCGAGCTCATAGCTGAGCCCGTAGTGGAGCCGGAGCTCCCAATAAGCATAGTAGGAATAACAGGGGAGGACTTCTTCGAGAGGGCTGTTGCTGAGGAGAAAGTCCGCAGAGTCGTGGAGAGGGGAATGCGGATGCACCCCGAAATAAATGAGGTTTCCATAGTCATCAAGAAGACTAATGAGGGCGGGGAGAGGTCGAGATATCAGATCAGCAGCCGTGTTCTTAGTCCAAGAGAGCAGTTTAACGTTTCCGAGGAGGGATGGGACCTCCTAGAGACCTTCGATTCGATGCTCAACGCCTTGGGTAAAGGCCTTACGAAGGCGAAGCGCGATCCCCAAAAATTCACGCGACGTGGCAGGGGACGAGAATCTTCATAACCTATACTAAC
>JBGPRA010000046.1:0-13128 GCA_041489375.1 Bathyarchaeia archaeon
GCCGTCGCTCGATGATGGGAGTGCGACACCTTTTATCTCTCTGTTTTCCTGTTTCTGTGAACATCCTTGTACCTGACGAGGGAAGAGGAACGGATACTCGCTGGGCAATACGGCGCCGGTATGGCAAAGTCTCTAGAGCTACTGGTGGCTCTCGGTGAAGTCTTCGGGGCGGAGAAGCTAGTCCCCGTAGAAGGCGCCCACGTCTCTGGTGTGAGCTATAAGAACCTCGGAGACGTAGGGCTCGAGTGGCTCGAGGACCAAGCGAAGCTAGGCGCTAAGGCGAAGGTCAGAACAACGCTCAACCCAGCGGGTATGGACATGACCCGCTGGAGGGAGATGAATGTCCCGGAAAAGTTCGCTGATGGTCAGTTGCGTGTCATCCGTGCCTTTGAGGCACTCGGCATCGAGCCGACGTGCACCTGCACTCCCTACTTAGTAGGGAACGTGCCTAGGCTAGGAAGCCAGATCGCTTGGGCAGAGTCGTCTGCAATCTGCTACTCTAACTCGGTCCTCGGCGCCCGGACAAATAGGGAGTCTGGTCCAACAACTATCGCGAGCGCCATCACCGGTCTCACCCCTCTCTACGAGTACAGGCTTGACGAGAACCGGCTACCTGGGAAACTCATTGAAGTCAAAGCGAAGCTGAAAGATCCCATTGACTATAGCGCCCTCGGTTACGTTACTGGTAAGCTGGTAGGCAAAAACGTCCCCTACTTCAAGGGACTGGGGAACCCGAGTCTGGAGTCGCTTAAGACGATGGGAGCAGCCCTCGCAACGAGTGGTAGCGTCGCCCTATGGCATGGGGAGGGGGTTACCCCAGAGGCGGAGAAGGTCAAGCCCTACCTTAGGGAGGTTGAGAAGATCACCGTTGAGGAGAAGAATCTCAGGGAGGCGCGAGAGAAGTTCACCTGCGAAGTGCCCGATCCGATAACTTGCATCGGGTGTCCTCATTGTAGTCTCCACGAGGTTGGGGAAGTCGCTAAACTCGTAAAGGGGAAGCACGTCGGAAAGAAACTCTGGGTGTTCACAAGCCGGGGTGTCCACGCTGAGGCGAGGAGAAAGGATTACGTGAGGCAGATAGAGGACGCCGGTGGAAAGGTCTATGTGGATACCTGCATGGTGGTCGCCCCCTTGAAGGAAATGGAATGGAAAGAAGTGGCATTAAACAGCTTCAAAGGCGCTCAATACTCCGCTAATATGGGGCTCAAGACCCGGATGGGAACCGCGAGGGAGCTGGTCGAGGAGGTTCTGAAGTGATCCTCAGGGGGCGTAAGGTCGTCGGAGGTATCGCTGAAGGTGAGGCTCTCGTCTGTAGAGACTCCGTCAGCTTCTATGGCGGTGTAGACCCCGACACTGGAATCATTACTGAGCCTGGCCACGCCTGCTACGGCAAGAGCATCACGGGCAAGGTCTTCGTGTTTCCCTCAGGTAAGGGGAGCACCGTCGGCAGCTACGTTATATACAGGATGAAGAAGCAGGGGACAGCCCCTGTTGCGATAGTCAACGTCGAAACCGAGGCTATTCTCGCCACCGGCTGCGTAATATCAGGCATCCCCCTTATCGACAAGCTCGACGGGGACCCCTTCAAGGTTTTTGAGACGGGGATGAGGCTCCGCGTTGTTGGTGAAGAGGGACTCGTCGAGTCTATTTAGCCAGTGGTAAGGGCAACCAATTTATCGCCTAACTGTAATCTACTTTCAAATGGATTTTAGAAGGAGACTTACCGGGCTCCAGGCTAAGATGGAGGAGCAGGGACTAGACCTCGTCATTTATGGTGGGAGCCCCGATCTCCAGTACCTCACAGGGGTAAACCTGGAATGGCGAAGGGGGAGAGACCTTCTAAACCCCCAAGACAACGTTTTCGTCCCCCGTCAAGGGGAACCTATCCTCACCCTCAACCCTGAGAACCAGTCACACGCACAGGCCACGTGGATCAAGGATATACGCGTCGCTGAGAAGACACAACCCTACGGGGAGCTCGTCAAGAAGATAGTCGCTGATTTAGGTGTTAAGCCGGGTCGAGTCGCTATAGGCGACTTCTGCTGGGGGAGCACTAGCTTAGATGTCGCTAAGGCATGTGCCGGCTCGAGGTTCCGCGTTGGTGAAGGTCTCCTCGACCAGTTGAGGATGATTAAGGAGCCCGAGGAGGTGGCGAAGCTGAAGAAGGCAGCTGAGGTTACAGAGGCTGTCATGGCACTCATCTCTCCTCGGATAGTTGAGGGGCTAACCCAGAGAAACCTCCAGATAATGCTGGAGATGATGGGTAGAGGTCTCGGGGCTACTGACGTAAGCTTCCCCCCGACTAGTGGCTACCTGAAGACGGGAACAATCCCTGCGGATGACCCCTTCATCTACCCGAGGGAGGCTGGGCTGGCTAAGGGGACGAGCATCGCCTTCGACTTTGGTTTAGTCGTAGATGGCTACTGTAGTGATTGGGGAAGGAGTCTTTACTACGGGCAGCCTCGTACCGATATACTGCAAGCTTACCAGTCGCTCCACCTATCGGTGGTGCAGGCGGGAGACGCAGTTGGCGGTGAGATAACCCGTCTCTGCGACTTCTATTCCTACATGGAGAGAGTGCTGGACAAGCAAGGCTATGGTAACTATCTCCGAAACAGGCTTAAGACAGGGACAGTCGGCCACCAGATAGGCGTGGAGGTTCATGAGGACCCATGGCTCAAGCCTGACGTGACGCAGCCCCTCGTTGATGGGATGGTCTTCTGCATCGAGCCAAAGCTCTGGAACAAGGGTGAGTACTATCTTAGGGTCGAGGACATGATTCTCATCAGGAACGGCAAGGCCGAGTTCCTGACTAATTATTCTCGTGAACAGTTCCAGGTCTAGGAAGGCATTTATCGCCTCCTACGCTCTTTTCCATTCGATGGCTCCTAGAGGCTGGTTCATCGTCTTCGAGGGCGTCGATGGTAGTGGGAAAAGCACCCAGATAGAGCTGCTCAACATGAAGCTGCGCGACAAAGGAGTCGATTACGTGCTGGAGAGGGAACCTAGCGACGGAAGCATAGGACGCTTCATTCGCGACTATGCTGAGGCGGGGGAGAGATATCTCAGCCCAGAGTCAGAGGCTCTCCTATTCACGGCGGATCGCTTTGAACATAGCAGACGTATCGACCAGATATTGGATCAGGGCACAACTGTGATCTGCGATAGGTACTATCACTCCACGCTAGCCTACCAAGGAGCCGCTGGAGTAGATGTAGTGTGGCTTCGAGACTTGCAGAAGTTCGCCCTCAAGCCCGACCTTGTCCTCCTACTCGATGTGGATCCTGAGAGGAGTCTTATGAGAGTCTCCGGGAGGACGCTCACTGTCTTTGAGAATCGAAGCTACCTGAAAAGGGTGCGTAACCTCTATATCGGTTTCGCCAAGAAGGGAGAGATGAGGCTCGTAGATACCGGGCACCCCGTCGACGAGGTCGAGGCGGAAGTTGATAGACTCGTCATTGAGCTTATCGGAGTAGAACCATAGGTGCCACGTTGCGTGTTGCTGTCGTCACTTTGTCCCATTAACGGGTCTTAATAGCCTTTGGGCTTCTAGCAAGGTTATGATCGTTTCTGTGAGTTTCTTTATTTCGGTGGGTTCGGTTTCGGCGTCGAGCCTGTGCTGGAGGAGCTGGAGCTTTGTCTGAAGGGTCCTTTCCAGGTTCTCGTCCTGAGCCATCTTCTGGGCATCCTTACCGTCCTTGATTATCTTGACTTCCCTCCTTTCTCGAGGACAGAAAGTCTCTCCGGTTTTGAGCTGAAAGAGAGGTGCGCCGCACTCTGGACAGGTGGTGCTGAGCATCTTGGCGCCCTGTCGGATCATCTCTGCCATCTCTTTCATGCTCTGATCGGACAAATCACTTTACTCTTGGTGCTTGGCGTATATGGCTATTGAGGTGAATTTGGAGCTTCGTAGGGTGTAACTCCGGATCCGTATCTAACATCGGTCTTTGGAGGGGAGGAATAACACTTATCATTATATCGTACGGATAAAGATGAGGAATTATCGCTTGAAGGTCATCGAAAATGCTCTCGAACTAATCGGTGACACACCGTTGATCAAGCTCAGCTTCACCAAAGAAGATGCTATCATATACGCCAAGGTAGAATACCTGAACCCCAGCGGTAGCGTCAAAGACAGGATAGCCAAACACCTCATCGCAGAAGCGGAGAATAGGGGTGACCTAAAGCCTGGCTACATTATAGTCGAAGCAACGAGCGGCAACACTGGCATCGCCTTCAGCTTCGCCGCTGCTGCGAAGGGGTACAAAATGATAGTCGTCATGCCCGAGACAGCGAGCATTGAGCGACGGACCATCATGAAGCACTACAACGCCAAAGTAGTGCTCACTCCAGCAAAGGATTCCATCAAAGGTGCTGTCAAGAAGGCAGCAGAGATCGCGAAGAAGCCGAAGCACTGGGCTCCCTGCCAATTCGAAAACAATGACAACATTCAGGCACATGAGAGGACGACAGCTCAGGAGATACTCAAGCAGGTTCCCGGTGGGAAGGTTGATGCCATTGTCGCAGGCATAGGAACTGGCGGCACCCTCATGGGGGTCGTTAACGTCCTCAGGAAAAAGAATCCAGATCTTAGGGTCTACGCGGTCGACCCAATTGGCAGGAACGTCGAGGGAGACATTGAACCTCTCAAATGTGCGGAGCACAAGGTCGAGGGAATCGGCGACGGTTTCATACCCTCCATCACTGATGTGAAGGTTATAGACGAGGTTATTCAAGTAACGGATAAGAACGCCATCGCTACTGCTCAGAGGCTGGCCCGAGAGAAAGGCCTATTCGTAGGTAACTCAAGTGGCGCTTACATCTGGTGCGCCCTTCAGGCCGCTAAAAAGCTAGGTAAGGGAAAGGTTATAGTCACACTCCTTCCCGACAGTGCTGACAGGTACTATAGCACTGACCTCTTTAAGGAGTGACCGAGGGCTTTGGGGAGTACCAAGCCTCACGGATTTGTGATTAACCACCCCAAGTGCTCCTTCGAGCTAGTCCTAGAGGAGCTTAATGATCTCCACATACACGAGGAAATAATACCAGAAAAGATGCGGGAGCTTGTTGAGAAAATACCACACGATGGAGTTTGGATACACCCTATCATAGTCGACAGTAACAGCTTAGTCGTACTCGACGGGATGCACAGAGTTGCTGCGGCGAAGGAAATTGGGTACAGGTACATACCAGTTTGTCTCGTTGACTACAAGAACCCAAACATCAAAATCGGATGCTGGTACAGGATGTTCAAGAGCCTAAGCGCTGAGGAGGCGGAGGTGGCACTTGTGGAAGGGGGGTTAACTTCAACCAAGACAGCTTACGACGAGGCTCAGAAGCTCGTTGAAAAGCGAGAGGCAGTCACTTCCATGTTCTCGAGATCTTGGTGTATCGCCGCTCTTGGCTATACCAAAGGCATCAAAGACAGATACGACTCAATCAAGAGGATCGAAAATGCATTACAATCGAAGGGCCACTATATGGGCTACAGCACAGACAGGGATGCCCCTACCCGAGTAGCCTCAGGCAAGTACTCCGCTGGCCTCATGACACCCCCCGTCACGAAGAGGGAGGTCTTGGATATAGCCCTCAAAGGTATGGTCTTCAGCCAGAAGACGACGCGCCACATAATCCCCGCCCGGCCTATGTTCGTTACCGTTCCCACCGACTGGCTCAAGGGCGACCTGAGCCCCGAGGAAGCGAACAACCGCTTTAGAAAACACCTTGCCTCGAAGAGGGTTGAGAAACTGCCGCCAGGGCAGATACTCGACAGGCGATACGACGAGGAACTCTACGTTTTCAAGTAGTTCTCAGGCGATTGCACTAAGACGCCTCGCTCGCGAGAAGATAAAGATGGAGAAAGCGGGGAGGGGTAGGCTCTAAGTAACCCTGGCGTTTTACAGGATGTTCTATAGGTTATGGAATAGATAGAAAGGCCGTTATATCTTCATTCTATTGAGTTTTCCCTCGATTGTCTTCATGCCCATGTATTTCTGAAGCGCCTTCGGCACCTTGATAGTACCGTCGGCTTGCTGGTACTGCTCCATTATCATGATCATGGTTCTCGAAGTGGCGATCGCAGTGTTGTTAAGTGTATGGACGAAGCCTACGGGTGCTTGCCCCTCCTTTTTTCTGTACCGTGTGTTTAGGCGACGCGCTTGGTAGTCGGTGCAGTTCGAGTTACTCCCTACCTCTCGGAACTCTCCGTCCGCCATCCATGCTTCCGTGTCATACTTCTTAGCCGCAATGCTACCGATGTCACCTGTGCAGACGTTTACTACCCTATAATGGAGACCCAACCCTTCGTAGAGGGCCTCACTGTTACGCTGGAGCTCCTCATGGAGCTCCCAACTCTGCTCGGGGAGGCAGAAGATGAACTGCTCGATTTTGTTGAATTGGTGGACACGGAATATTCCCTTGGTATATTTTCCGTGGCTGCCGATCTCCCTCCTAAAGCAGGGGGAGACGCCACACATTTTGATAGGTAGCTGGTCAGCATTGAGTATCTCGTCCTTTAGCATCGCTCCCATAGGGTGCTCGGAAGTAGCAATTAGGTAGAGAGGGTCCTTCAGGTTCTCGGAATCCTCTATACGGTACATGACGTTCTCAAAATCACTGAGGTCGGTGACTCCCTCATAGAAACTCCGTCTAATCATATAAGGCGGCTCAATGAGGCTGTACCCCCTACTGAGGAGTAGGTCCATCGCATACCGCATGATAGAATAGTCTAGAAGCACCATCTCATTGCGTAGGTAATAGAAACCCGTTCCAGTGACCTTCGCCGCCCGCTCGAAGTCGGCTATACCCAAGGATTGGGAGAGCTCCGCGTGACTACTTGGCGAAAAACCAAATTTTGGTGGCTCACCCCAGACTTTCACGACGACGTTATCCTTGTCGTCTTTACCGTAAGGTACAGACTCGTGGAGGAGGTTCGGCAACCTCATTAGCCCGTTCTTGACGAGGGCCTGCTTCGCCTCGAGCTCGGACTCGTGAGCCTTAATCTCGTCGGGAATCCTGCTGGCCTCCGCTTTGAGAGAGGATGCGTCTTTGCCCGCCTTCATAGCCTGGGCGATCTCCTGGCTCACATCGTTTCGTCTCTTGCGGAGTCCATTAACCTGAGCGGTTAGCTCGCGCCACCGCTTGTCAGCGTCGGCAACCTGATGCAGAAGTTCCAGCTTCTCTGGCTGCTGTCTCCTCTCCAGGTTGGCGCGCACCATCTCAGGGTTCTCCCTGATAAGCTTGATATCAAGCAACTTTAGTCACGCAGAATATCCATCACTACGAGGAGGCATTTAGAAGTTGCCACCAGATCTGTTGCGACATATAGATTACGTTTATTATCTGCTGATCATAACCAATATATGGTGACTTGCTTGAAGTTCATAGCGTTTTTAGAGTGTAGTTCGGAAGACATGGACGATTTTATAGAGGTTTGGCAGAGAAGGACAAAGGCGGGACACACCGTAAAGACCCTATTCCCGCCCCATACAATGGCGAACGCCCCGAAGGGCTATTCGGGATTCACCATCTTCGAGACGGATAACACGGAAGATGTGATGCACTACGTGACCGAGTACGGCCAGGTCGCGAGTGTGCAGGTGTTCCCTATCTGGGAGTCTAAGAAGGGGGCGGAGCTCTACCAAAAGCTCAGGTTGCCGATGAAGAAAAGTACTAAGTAGCCTTCGATTCCCAATTTCATTTAGGTCCCCCCTACTCCTTGGTGCGTAACTTCTTTTAACGCTGATGAGACTGGGTCTCGCGGTAAAGAGCATGGAGTCAGCCTCAAGTTACCAGATGGGCGCATTCGAGGCTCTTGAGTGGGCTTGGCATCTCCTCAGGACACAGAAGGAGCACAGCGGCTCCGTCGACGAAGCTTACAGCACTGTCCAGGAGCTACTCGCCAAGGTCGGTAAAGGAGGCAACGTAGACTTTCGTACAGAGATCAGTCGCCTTCACTAGCTGAGATTTTGGAAAACCATTAATCATGCAGTCTAGACTTCTACCATATGGCCCAGAACGCCTCAGTGAAAGTGGTTAAAAATGCATACCTCGTCGACGGGACGGGGAAGAAACCCATCAAGGACACGATAATAGTCATCAAGAGTAACATGATTGAGGAGATAGGAAGGACCGTAGATGCCCCCAGTGGGGCCCAGATAATAGACGCCGCAGGGAGAACAGTGATGCCAGGGCTCATTGACGCACACGTACACATCTGTTTTAACGGCGACCCAAACCTCCTAAGCACCCTGAACTACTCACCAGGACTCATTCAACTCTTCGGCGCCCAAAACGCATCCAAGACCCTTGACGCAGGCTATACGACTATCCGCGATATGGGTACCCCATTCGGCTATGCCCTCGCTCTCAAGAAAGCAATAGAGATGGGTATCGTTCGGGGGCCCCGTATCGTCGCTCCCGGCAAGATAATAAGCCAGACAGGTGGCCATGCCGACTTCTACCTACCTTGTGGCATATCATACAACGAAATGAGTCTCATTAGTGATGGCCCATCCGAAACCCGTAAGTCAGCAAGGATCAACCTCCGCGACGGCGTAGACTTCTTAAAGATTTGCACGAGCGGGGGCGTAATGAGCCCGAGTGACCCAGTTGACACTCCCCAATTCACCATTGAAGAGATCAAGTCGGTCTGCGAGGAGGCCAATCACGTCCACAAGTCCGTTGCAAGCCACGCTCACGGCCCAACCGGCATTATGAACGCCATCCTCGGGGGAGTCAAGAGCATTGAGCATGGCAGCATCCAGACCAAGGAGACCGTGAAAGCTATGGTCGAGCACGGCGTCTTCCAGGTACCGACTCTTACGGCTAGCTGGAACATCATTCAGAAGGGGACAGCTGCAGGCATCCCCGACTGGGCCGTTGCCAAGGCGAAGGAGATCGCTGACTATCCTCCAAAGAGCCTAATACTCTGTTACAAGGCAGGTGTCAAGGTAGCTGCGGGTACGGACGCCGGGACTCCCTTCAATCGCCATGGCGAGAACGCCAAGGAGCTTGAGCTAATGGTAGCTGCTGGCCTCAAACCCATTGAGGCAATCACATGCGCAACGAAGATCGGAGCAGAGGCCTGCTACCTAGGAGCAAAGACAGGCACCTTAGAGAAAGGAAAATGGGCCGACCTCATAGTGGTCGATGGAGACCCCACCGCTGATGTGATGCTCCTCCAGGACAAGGCGAAGATCCGCCTCGTCATGAAAGCGGGGGCTATCGAGGTAAACAGAGGCATCTAGGAGATGGAGATAAGACGGCTCAGCCTCCTCGAGGGGGCAAAGAGAGCGAGGGGCACTGTAGTCGTTATTGACGTTTTCCGCGCTTTCACTACCGCCGCTTATGTAATGGCAAACGGAGCGGAGAGAATACTCCCTGTTGGAGGTGTGGATGAGGCTCTGGAGCTCCGCAGGCAAAACCCTGGGTGGCTCATCATGGGTGAGGTCCACGGCCACAAGGTTCCCGGCTTCGATTACGGCAATAGCCCCGACGAGGTCAGCCACGTCGACTTCACAGGGAAGACTGTTATTCAGCGGACGAGTAGCGGCGTCCAGGGTATCCTCGCAGCTTCGAGAGCTGAAGAGGTCCTTCTCGGTAGTTTTGTTCTAGCTGAGGCGACGGTTGATTACATCAAGAAGAAGATCCCCGGCGTCGTCTCAATCGTTGCAATGGGCTGGGAGGGGGAACACAAGGCGATAGAGGACGAACTCTGCGCCGAGTATCTTGAGTCCCGACTGCGTGATGCGAGCCCTGACTTCCCGGAGATGGCGCGGAGAATCAGGGCGGACCCGCAGGGAGCCAAGTTCTTCGACCCCACACAAACGAGCTTCAGGGAGGGGGACTTCCATGCGGCTATGAGTCTCGATAAGTTTCCCTTCGCCCTCAGAGTCGTTAAAGATGTCCCCATGCACATCGAGAAAATCTGATCGCTACTTTTTACTATAACCCAGCCAATAATATCTGATTCTTATGAGAGTATCCGACATCATGACGAAGACGCCCATCACTCTCTCCCCAGCGGCGAGAGTAGACGAGGTCGCCCACATCATGCGCGAGAAGGGGATAAGCAGCATCATACTTGTCACTAACGGGAAGCCTGTGGGCATAGTCACGGAGAGGGATCTCGTCCACAGGGTTCTCGCCTTAGGAAAAGACCCGAAGTTACTCATGGCAGCGGATATCTGCACTAAGCCCGTCATCGCTGTCTCCATCCACTGCCTCGTCGAGGACGCTGTAAACACGATGAACGAGTACAAGATCAGGCGCCTGGTTGTAATCGACGATTTGGATCATGTCATCGGCATAGTCACAACCGACGACGTCGGCTACAACCTGAAGAGCATGAGCGAGGAGCTAGCCCTTAAGTATCTCAGCCTCACCAAGAGGAAGTAGAAAGCGATTCTGCATGGGAGACTCTTTAGTTTCTCCATTTATGTTTTAAGCTGATTCGTTCACATGAATAGTAAGGGGGCCCCGCATCTGAAGATCGACCCTTTCAGGCTGGAGCGTTGGCTTCTCGAGAAGGCTGAGATAGACCTCGGCGGGGGAGGCGTGGCGAAACTGCAGTTAAAGGAGGTAGTTCCTCAGATGCCTACGGACACTGCCATGATGTACGGCAGGACTTGCGGCTCCGAAGCTCTCAGAGCGCAGGTCGCGGAGTGGTACAGGGTCGAGCCTGAGAACGTCCTCATCACATCGGGGACGAGTGAGGCGAACCTCATAATCAACCTAGCCCTCCTAGAACAGGGGGACGAGTACTTCACCGAAGTACCTCAGTATGAGCAGACCACCGGATTAGCCCGAATGCTAGGCGCCAAAGTGAAGCCCTTCCACCTAGTAGAGGATAAAGACTGGGCACCCGACCTCAAGGAGCTAAAAGAAAAAGCCAACCGCCATACTAAACTCATCTTCCTAGACAACCCCAATAACCCCACAGGTGCCATTATGACGCAGGAGGAGATGCAGGCCCTCTGCGAGATAGCTGAACATGTTGGGGCCTATGTCCATTGTGACAATGCCCTACGCGGCTCGGAGACAGATGGAAAACCTGCCGCGACCCCTGAGTTCTACGAGAGGGGTGTTATTACGGGGAGTATAAGCAAGCTCGGGGCTACAAGTCCACGCATAGGTTGGATAGTGGCCGAGAAGGAGATCATAGAGCGCTGCTGGGTGATGAAGGACTATACCACCCTCAGTCACTGTGGCATAGGGGAGATGATCGCTGAGAGGCTGTTGACGAACCGCGCTCGATATATAAAACGCAACCAGACGATCAAGCAAGCGAACGTCGATACCTGGAACGCGTGGTGCAAGGAGAATCCCGACCTTGTCACCTGTGCGGACCCGAAGGGCGGCTTCACAGTCTTCCCACGCTATAAGAACCGCCTCGGGTCATCGAAGTTCTCAGAGAGGCTTTTAAAGGAGGAGGGCGTCATGGTGAGCCCTGGAGACCAATTTGGAGTCGAGAGGCACCTTAGAATCAACATAGGGATGAAGGGTGAGACTCTCTCACAGGGATTAGGCCGTATAGGCAGGTTCATGCGGCGCACCCTAAAGTAGCTACTTCGACGATTGTATTGATTCTCCTCGGACCCATCTATTTACTTGTTGTAGCTTAAGATAGGAATTCTGGATGGTGCGAGGTCGATTAAATTAGTTGGCGCCGGGAGAGGGATTCGAACCCTCGAGTCCGTACGGACACCAGCTTTCCAGGCTGGCTCCCTACCGAGCTAGGAGACCCCGGCTCAACCAAATACCCGAGAGATCATTCATTTAAACTCTACCCGTCGAGAACCGGAGACGTTTTTAGGAGCGACAGGGGAGGCTTCTACGCAATGGAAGCTCTCAATGTCAACTGGGTGGAGCGTAGCGAGAAGACCCTCGAGGAGCTCAAGGGGCTTAGGGAGAAAAAGGACCAAGATCGCCTTGACAGGGTCCGCGCTATGCGCTTCGCCTTCATGGCTCTCGGCCAGAGTCTAGCAGGCTGGATGCAGTGGGTCAATAGCCCCGAGGTCATGAGTAACTTCACCAAGGAGGAGCTGGAGGAGATGAGTCAGACAGTTCTTAATATGGTGGAGAAGTTCATGGAGTACGACATCGAGATAACCAATGAGGGAATGCAGAAGGGCGTTGCCAAGCAGCGCGAGCAGGAGCAACTCGGGCAGCAGGGTAACCACTTCGTTATCTAACCTAGCTTCTTACCCGCCCCAATCGTCACCATTTCCTTGGAATATTTCCTCGACTACACAGACTACAGCGGCCTTCTCTGGGAACTGGCGTGTCACGCGTGCGCTGAATCCTAAGTCCATATTTTAACCGCTCAGAGCGGATCTTAATCGATCCGGATTGGATGAGTATCCACTCAGACTCCACAGGCAGGCACTTGTCGTCGATACCCATTGTGACACCTTAAAGTGCCTACTCCCCCAGTTTACGCGTCCACGCGATAGCATGTGGAAGGATAGGAGTAAGGTGGGTTTTGGCAAACGCTCGAAGCTCGGCCACATAGACCTCCCTCGTCTAAAAGAGGGGGGAGTTGACCTCCAGGTCTTCGCAATAAGCTCAGAGCGCGACCCCACCCCTGCTTACTCTCTACGAACCGCCATGGAAATGATCGAGGCATTCTACACAGAGTGCGAGAAGTACCCCCAACTCGTCCAACCCGTTGCGAGCTACAACGAGATCATTGAGTCAAATGAGGAGGGTAAGATAGCAGCGATGCTCAGTATCGAGGGAGCCGACGTTTTAGAGGGACGTCTTAACATGCTCCGAGTTTATCACAGACTCGGCGTCAGGATGGTCGGTCTCGTCCACAGCTTACGCAACCTCCTCGCAGATGGTGTCGCCGACAACCGAACCAAAGGCGGCCTCAGCAGTTTCGGGATAGAGGTAGTCAAAGAGCTCAACAAACTTGGCATGGTCGTCGACGTGAGCCACTTGAGCGACGCGGGCTTCTGGGACGTCATTGAGAACTCGAAGGATCCGGTTGTGGCGAGCCACAGCAACGCCCGCTCCGTATGCTCTCATCCCCGTAATATGACAGACGAGATGATTAGTGCCCTCGCTGAGCGTGGCGGGGTCATGGGAATGAACTTCGCCCCTGACTTTGTTGATAAAAAAAGA
>JBGPRA010000047.1:0-12967 GCA_041489375.1 Bathyarchaeia archaeon
ACGGTCTGCCCGAACTGTGGAGAGACTATAATAAAACGAGTAGGTTACAAGGTCACGTCGTGGGACATTGACGCGAGCCATAACTGCAAGCACTGCGGCAAACCTATCCCAGTAGTCGGGGATAGGGAGGAACACCTCTAACGTTTAATTACCACCAATGACCATCCTACAACCACCATTCTGTGATCAAAATGAGCGTAAAACGAACCACAGTAATATTCGATAAGGGTGGCGAAGAACACACCGAGGAGACTCTAAAGATCGCCCTCGAAGGGGCTAAGGAGAGGAAGATTGACACTGTCCTCATCTCAACGTCGACAGGTGGGACTGGCCTCGAAGCTGTGAAGGTCTTCAAAGGAAGTGGTATTAAACTCGTATTCGTTAGGCACCAGACGGGATACCCTTCAAAGGGGAAGCAGATGATGCCGCCTGATGTAAAGGCGAAGCTCGAGAAAGCGGGCAAAGTCGTCACGTGCACCGATGTGCTCACTGGCGGAGTCGATGTCGGGGTCGGAAGGCAGAGGCCAGAGAAGGAGCAGCCGCAGGAGGCGAGCCTCCCCTTTATAGTTCCCCCAGTGAACGTGATCATTGCAAACACTTTACGCCAGATCAGCCAAGGAACAAAGGTCTGCGCCGAAATAGCCATGATGGCAGTGGATTGCGATGCCGTGGGGGTTGACAAACCCGTCGTCTGCGTCGCTGGCAGCCACTCCGGTGCCGATACAGCGATGGTCATCATACCTGCAGCATCCAACAGGATAAGAGACCTAAGACTCCAAGAGTGGTTAGCTAAGCCACAATAGCTCTAAACTTTTTTTACTAGCTCGTATGCAGGGGAAAGCATTTCAACGCGAGTAACTTAGGTGTTGATCGCTTTGAACAAGAGGGCCTACCTGACTATCATTGGGGTCACAGTGACCGCCCTCGTTTCTGGTTACTTACTCCTTCTTCTATTCACGGACAATTCCCGCTTAGAGGCGATGGGGCTTTGGGGTATATTCGCGGTATCTCTCCTAAGCCATGCAACGATGGTGGCGAGGGATATTTTCGTTCCACTTTTTCTTGCCCTAACACCGTTCTATAATCCCGTTATCCTAGGTGCTTCAGCTGGTATCGGCGGGGCAGTTGGCGACATCATCCCTTATCTTCTCGGACTAGGGGTAGCGGAGACGGTTGAAGATAAGGGGAGCAGAGCAGAAGACCTGGTTGGTAGGTGGATAAAGAAGTATGGCTTATGGGCAGTCCTCATCGTTGCTATGACCCCCTTACCCGACCTCCCCGTCATCATGCTTGCAGGAACCAGGCGCCTCTCCTTCGCTAAACTCATTTTACTCGAGGCAACAGGTAAGACCGTTCTCTATAGTATAGGCGCATATGTGGGAGGGTGGGTCTTCGAGCTACTCATTGGAGTCGTTGGGAGCTGGGTGGCAAGCGTCGGAATAGTTGTAGCCAGCCTAATATTCTCTATAGCTCTAACCTGGCCACCAAGCAGAGACTGGCTCTTTGGAATCCTCGATCGATTCATCCCCGGCGGAGCCTGAGCAGCTCTTTCGCAGTCCAGGTATTAGCGACGTCTTTAGTAGTCAACCAACCGCGTCGAGCCACTGATACTCCTAGGGGGAGGAACTCCATCTGGTTGAGAGCATGAGCATCCGTCCCTATACTAACGAGTGCGCCTGCCTCCATTGTCTTCCTGCTTGAGATATCGTCGAGATCAAGGCGCTCTGGATACGCGTTTATTTCCAAAGCGACGCGTTGGGCTGCAGCCTCTTCGATTACTTTGTCAAGGTTGAGAGGATAGGGCTTCCTCTTCTGTATGATTCGCCCTGTCGGGTGACCGATGATGTCAACGTGCTCGTTATGAATAGCCGAGATCATGCGGTTCGTCATGGTCTCCTCATCGTTCTTGAAACCACTATGTATGCTTGCGACGACGATGTCAAGGTCCGCTAGGCTGGAGTCGGAGAGATCCATGGAGCCGTCAGCCTTTATGTCACACTCGATGCCATTGATGACTGTGAAACCTTCAAGCTCTTCATTTATAGCTTCAATCTCTTTCCCCTGCTCCTTGAGGCGCTCCTCGTCGAGCCCATGTGCAATACCGAGACTCTTCGAGTGATCAGTGATAGCGACGTAGCTGAGGCCTAAGCCTTTAGCTTTCTCTACTACCTCCTTGATGGTCATTGTCCCCTCGCTCCAATTGCTATGGCAGTGGAGATCGCCTCTAATCTCATTCAATTCGATGAGCTTGGGCAGCTTGTGCTCCATTGCAGCCTCTATCTCACCTCGATTCTCTCGGAGCTCGGGTTGCACATAGTCCATCCCGAGTGCTCTGTAGATCTCCTTCTCGGTCTCTGAAGCTACTAGGCTGTCGTCTTCTCGGCGGAATAGACCGTACTCGTTGAGCTTGTAGCCAAGCTTTACACCGATTGTGCGAAGCTTCACGTTGTGGTCCTTAGAGCCTGTGAAGTACTGGAGGGCGGCGCCATAGGCTTCGGGTGGAACGACGCGGCAGTCCACCTGTAGGTGACCCCTGAGGAAGACGGTGCTCTTGGTCGAGCCATGGCTGACGACTCGCTCGACTGGGGGCATCTCAACAAAGCGCTTAGAGGAGGCGTCAGGGTCATTCGACGCAACAAGGAGGTCGAGGTCTCCAATGGTCTCCCTCCTACGACGGTATGAGCCTGCAACATCCGACCTGAGTACAGCGGGGGACTTCCTCATCCAGGTAAGGATGTCGTCAACGATGGGCAGGATCGCCCCGAGAAGAAATCGGGTTTGCCTGTTTCGGTAGTCGGAGATGCTCTGAAGAATGTTCTGCTCCTTCTTTTCCCCGAATCCCTTTAGCTCCCGGACCTTACCTTCCCTTGCTGCTTTCTCAAGGCCGTCGATAGAGGATAACTTCAACTCCTCAACTAAGCGCATCGCATTCTTTGGACCAACGCCCTCGAGTTCCATGAGCTGCCTCACGCCAGGGGGAAGTGACTCGCGTAGCTCCTCGAGGACCTTCGACTCTCCGGTATCGAGGACCTCAGTGATCGTTGCCGCAATGCTCTTGCCCACGCCAGGTATTTTATCGAGCTCGCCACGCTCCTTTACTTTCTTAATGTCTTCGGTGAGGCTGGTTATGCGCTGAGCTGCAAGGAGGTAGGCCCGGCTCCTGAACCTGTCGTCCTTGATAGTGAGTATCTCACCTATCTCATAGAGGATGGCTGCGACTTCAGAGTTGATGCTCACACTTCTGAATACGACGCCTCATCTTATAGACTGAACGCTCTGTAGATGATCCTGTTTTCTAAAAATACTTGTTTTGACCTCCATGTGAATGTGAATCCGGGAGCTTCTGTGCGTCTATTAGATTCCTGTAAAATAGAAGTAGAAGTTCTAACTCCATATGTGAACGTTATCTCTAACCAGTAGCGCCCCGTCAATATGTGGTATCCTACTCAAATGCTAAATTTGAGAGATGGCGTCCCATAACTGACTCTCATGAATGTGCTTGACTATCTGAAGAAAGAAGAGATTGTAGAGCTTGGCTGTGATCTCATCCGCCAGCCGAGCCTTACTCGGCAGGAAGGACCCGCTGTCAAGTTCGCTAACGATTGGTTCGAGGACCATGGTTTTGATGAGGTGACGCTTCAGGAAGTTGAGCCGGGGCGGAAGCAGGTTATCGCCCGTTTAAAAGGGCAGGGCAAGGGTAAGAGCATGATTTTCAACGGTCACCTCGACATTGACCCCATCACAGCGTCTTGGAAGTGGGACCCCTATGAGCCAAAGGTAGAGGGTAACAGGCTGTGGGGAGCGGGAATCCACAATATGAAGAGCGGTGACGCTGCGATGATGTGCGCCGCTCTCGCTTTAAAGAGAAGCAAGGTGAAACTCTATGGGGATCTGATAGTAGAGTGCGTCGTCGGTGAACTACAAGGCGGTGTTGGAACTGTTCACGCCCTTAAAGAAGGTGTTTGGGCAGACATGGCTATTGTTCCTGAGCCCTACAGCGTTGATAATATTCTCACAAAGTGTGTTGGTGTCCACGACTTCGCCATCCATACAATAGGACGTAGTGAACACATCAGCCGTATGGAGGAGAGCATTAACGCCATAACCAAAATGCGGAAGGTCCTCGACAGGCTCGATAAGATGAAGTTTGAGGCGAGAGATCCTGACCTTCCTGGGGCACCCCGCTGGGTCGCCGGCAGCATCATTGGCGGACGTAATCGCGAGTATGACCTCGCCGGACCTTACAACATACCCGACTTCTGCACTATTATAGTCGACTTCCGTTATCCATCTGGCTACGAAATCGAGGAGATTAACGAGCGAATGGTCACTATGCTTGAGGAGATCGCGGCGAATGATCCCGAATTCAAGTATGAGTTCGAGTATCCCATAGATCCTAAGTGGCGTGTAGGTGGAATTGTGATGCCGCCCATGGGGGTCAGCGCAGACAGCGAGGTTGTCAAACTGCTAAAGGAGAATCATAGGAAGGTTACAGGATTATATCCTAAGAAAATTGGTGCAGTCCCACCACGTAGCTACTGTGGTAATGACACAGCACATCTGGCAAAGGCGGGGATCGAGTGTTGTCTCTATGGCCCACGCGGTTACCCTGACGAGGTTGAGAAACATGTACGTATTGACGAGATGGTTGTCTGCTCCAAGACGATGTGTCTTACAGGTTATGAGGTACTTACTAAAGCGAAGAATTGATCCTTTTCATTATGCTTTTCCAATGTAGATCTTTTTGGAGGATCTACTTTATTGTGACATACTTCTTTCATATGTCTCTCGTGAGTTGGCTTCGCTATTCGGGTTGGGGTTGCGTTAGCTCCATCACAAGAGCTCCACCTTTCTCGAAGCGGACTGTCAATGTTTGGAATAGGGTTTGGAATATCCTGATCTTGCCGTAGCGCTTCTCCTTCACAAGCCCAAGCTTCGCTAGTTTAACGAGGTGTCTCTCGACGCTTGTGTAGTTGAGTCCCGTTCGGCGGCTCACTTCACTTATATTCAGCTCACCACTTTCCGCGAGAATCTGAAGTGTTCTGATCCTACCCCTTGAGCCGAGCAGTTCCTCGGCTTTGGTTCTATTTCTGCTCAACGCCCTTGAGTACCTCCCGTTCGAGGTCATCGGCGGATACCTTGCCCAACGTTATGAGTTGGGTGCGGCCTTGGCTACCAGAGTCAATCTTCGAGGTGATTATGCCGGTTGCCTTGAGGCTTTCGAGGTACTTCCAGAACTGGGTATGGGCGCGTGGTACCTCGCCACGCTCCTCGCAGGCGATCTTGTAGAACTGCTCCACCTCACCCGTCGTGACGTGGGGAGCTGTGCTGGTTCTGAAGAACCTTGCGATGGCGAGGAGCGTAAGTTTCTCGTGGAGGCTAAGGTGGTTCATTCCCTCCTTCTTCACCGGGGAGAGGACGCCGGCGCTTACTTGCCTGACGTGTTCCGGCCTCACTTGAGAGGCGCCATCCATCTCAGCCCTCTTTCCCGCCCCCCAGAGGAGATCGATGGCGCATCTCGCGTCCCCGTTCTCGGAGGAGGCGAGATCCGCTATAAAATCTACAACCTCTAGAGGTACTGCACCTCTTCTAAAAGCGGCCTCGGCTCTCGCTGAGACGATGTCGGCGAGCTGCGGAGTCGAGTACTCTGGCATCTCTATTAGGTTTCTCTGGAGGCTGCTCAGTGTGCTCCTGTCGAGTTTCTCGAAAATGCTTCGGTCCTTTGTGATGAGGAGTAGGCTGAGGCGCCGTGGAGCATCTGGTTGAGTCTCGTGAACCCTAGTGAGCTGGTAGAGGGCGTCGCTCCCCTCCGTACTTATGAGGGCGTCTATCTCGTCGAGGCAGAGCAGAAGTTGCTCATTATCCTCACTGAGGAGCTGCATCAGGGTCTCCATTAGCTCGTTTGGCGCATAACCGCGCTCGGGGAACTCGGGCCGAAGCGTTTTCACGACCCTGCGTAGAACCATGAAGAGGCTCCCTCGGAGTTCCCTGCAGTTGACATGAATGTACTCGACTCTGAGCCTCTTCCTCTTCGCCTCGTCTCTGAGCCACCTGCCGAAGACGCGGGCTAGCGCTGTTTTCCCAGAGCCCACACCACCCACTATGATGGCTCTCTGACTCATCTCATAGGGCGCGGAA
The DNA here is from genome assembly GCA_041489375.1 of Bathyarchaeia archaeon. GTDB lineage: Archaea > Thermoproteota > Bathyarchaeia > TCS64 > TCS64 > UBA8941. The sequence continues at coordinate 6,139 of JBGPRA010000047.1, forward strand.
AGTATGAAGTCGTAGCTCGTCCTCAGGGAGCGCAGCTCCTCCTCTCGGTGGAGCAGCTTCGATGGTATATAGTTGATGTCGAGTACGCCCTCGTCTATAATGAGTCTCTGGTCGCTCAAGGATGGTCTCCCCGTGAGGGGCTCCCCCGGGTGCGGATTTATGCTTTACGTAGGTTCCAGCGGATCAACTGCGGAGAGATGAGTGAAAGTGATATACTTGAAACATTTAAACAGTCACCTACTAATAGACAGACGACTCCAGATGCCCCCGACCAGGAGACTACAAACCGGCAAAGTACCTCAAGACATCCTCAAGCGATGTATCTTAAACAGGCTCGGCGCTTCCTCTGACAGGGTAATCAGAGGAGCCGCAGTCGGGGAGGACGCCTCAATCATAGACATGGGCGATAAGGTTCTCGTTGCCAAGGCGAACCCAATCACGGGCGCTGATGGGAATATTGGAAGGCTCGTCGTCCACGTTAACGCCAACGACATCGCTGTGCGCGGCGCCAAGCCCCTCTGGTTCATGAACACTATTTTCCTCCCTGAGGGAGCTACGGAGTCGAAACTGGAGGAGATCATGGAAGAGATCCATCGCGCCTGTTCAGAGCTCGGCGTCCAGATCGTCGGCGGTCACACAGAGTGTGTCGCGGGACTCGAGAAGCCGATCATAGCCGGCTTCATGATGGGAGAGGCCCCAAAGAACAAATACGTCACAACAAGCGGGGCACGCCCAGGTGATAGAGTAATCCTCACGAAGTCAGCGGGATTAGAGGGGACAAGCATACTCGCTTCCGATCTTGAGGAGAAGCTCAAACGTAGAGTCGACCTTAAGACACTACAGAGGGCACGCAGGATGATCGAAGCCATAAGCGTCGTTCCGGAGGCGCTCAAGGCGATAGAGGTAGGAGGAGTCCACTCGATGCACACACCCACCGAAGGGGGAATTCTCAACGGTCTCTACGAGATGACAACTGCCGCAAGGGTAGGAATCAGCATCCAGGAGAACCTGATACCAATTGCCCCGGAAACAGCCATCATCACAGAGACCCTCGACGTAAATCCATTAAAACTCCTAAGCTCTGGAGCCCTTCTGATAGCAGTAGATTATAAGAGAGTCGGCAAGGTTCTTGAGGCAATAGAGGATATAGGCGTTAAAACCTCTATCATAGGTGAAATCAAGGAGAAATCCTATGGCAGGGTCCTTACGCGCGGTGATGGCAGCCAGCGGCCAATAGGTCCGGTTAAGCAGGACGAGTTGTACAGGATACTTGGTAATGCCTAGTCACTTCTCGCAGGTAATTCCCATGATATCGGGGTGGTACTCTGTCCTACGGAAACCGACTGCTCTCAGCCGCCTTTGCACACCCTTCTGGAGATCCACCCCTCTATACTTAGACCTCGGCTCCCCCGTATAGTGGAATAACCTTCCATCCTCAGCCATTACACGGTACAGCTTAGTGTAGAATTCCTCGCTGTACAGGTTACCAGCGTGAGTGAGCCGAGGGGGATCGTGGATTACCCAATCAAAAAACCCGATGGGGAGAGCGTCAACAATTTGATAACTATCGCCAAGAAGGAGACTGACATCACCTCTAAAAAGGCATCTCGACCAGGGATTCATCTCAGCGACTCTGATCACAGGTGGTTCCCTTTCCACTGAGACCACGACCTCAGCTCCCCTGGCGAGAGCTCCGATGGCAGTATATCCTAATCCCATACAGGTGTCGAGGACTCTGCCCTTCTTCAGCCGGAGTACTTCCAACTTCTCCTCGGCGTCTTTATCTGGAGTCGTCTCCTTGGTTCTATGCATCCTCACACCGTCAATCTCGAGAGTTGGTGCCCCCGCCGTTGGCACGAGTTTATAGAACCTAGCTGATGATACAGCAACTTGATACATTGAACTGCCCTCGGGGAAGAATACAGAGTTCTCTCGCTCAGCCACCTCCTCGAGATCTTTTACTGAGACGGTGTGCCCGAGTAGATTAGCAGTGTCACCTTTAACGCTGATATCCGAAACCGTGAGGCCAAGATCAACTGAGACCTTCCTCACACCACTGATGATTTGTCTAGCTACCTCGGCAGTGATCATGGGGGGGAGCGATCTCAATGCGGGTGACCTACATTACTAGAGTGCCCAGTGATTAAATATTCAACGCCGATTAAATTAAATTTAAAAAAAGTGACTTACCAAGTTAAAATCTACCCAGACATAAGATAACATTACCCGTCGAGGTTAAACTAACCGGATTTATCAAAATGTTGCGCACGAGAACAGGCTACCTATCTCAGTCGAAGAGATCCTTTTGGGTACCTCGCTGTAGAGCCGAGCCACTCCTCGATCCTGAGTAGCTGGTTATATTTCGCTGTTCTCTCACCACGTGCAGGGGCCCCAGACTTGATCTGCCCACAACTGATACCTACGGAGAGATCCGCTACCCAAGGGTCCTCGGTATCACCACTGCGATGAGAAGCCATTACGCCATACTTGTTCTTCATGGCGAGACTCGCAGCCTCAAGAGCCTCGGTTAATGTACCGATCTGGTTAACCTTCCAAAGGAGGGCGTTGCAAGCTCCCATTTCTATGCCTTTCGCGAGCCTCTTGGGGTTTGTTACAAATAGGTCATCCCCAACGACTTGCGTTGGAAGGGTTCTTGTAGCCTCAGCGAATCCTTCGTAATCGTCCTCTTGAAGCGGGTCCTCGATGCTTATTATTGGGTATACTGCAGTAAGATGCTTATAGTATTCGATAAGCGCTGCTGTGGTATACTTATTCATAGCGACTGTGTAGGAGCCATCCTTATAGAAGGTGCTAGAGGCAACGTCGAGGCCTATCTTGACTTCAGCCACGTAGCCGGCGTGTTGAATCGCCTTGTAGATTATGTCGAGTGCTTCCTCTGGTTTCTTTAGAGGGGGCGCGAATCCGCCTTCATCGCCAACGTTGATGGAGCTCTTTCCATATGTCTTCTGAAGTTGTGTTTTAAGTGCCTGGTACACTTCTGCGCCCATTTGGATGGCTTCCCGAAAACTCCGTGCTCCGATAGGTGCTATCATGAACTCCTGGAAGTCGAGTTGGTTCCCGGCATGCTTCCCACCATTTATGACGTTAAAAAATGGGACAGGGAGGAGGTTCGCTTTCCTGTCAATATACTCGTAAAGACGAAGTCCCTCTGATGCTGCTGCGGCGCGGGCGCAGGCGATGCTTACACCTAGTATCGCGTTACCTCCAAGCTTCGACTTGTTCTCTGTACCATCGAGCTCGATCAATGTGGTGTCTATCTCATTCTGATGCCGAACGTCCATCCCCCTTATCTTGGGTTGGATCGTATTAGTGACGATATCTACAGCTTTAGCGACGCCCTTACCGCCAAATCGCTTTCCTCCGTCGCGGAGTTCCACCGCTTCGTACATGCCTGTCGAGGCTCCGCTAGGGATAGCGGCGGATCCCAATACATTGCCCTCTGTAACAACCTCGACCTCAACAGTCGGGTTACCTCTGCTGTCCAAGATCTCCCTGGCTCTGACGCTGGTGACTGAGTATCGCATGTGATCCCTGCTAGATGGAGTTCTTGAAGCGGTTACTCCTAAAAATGTAGCGATCGCTTCACTTTTCACGGGCTTCGTCTATACAGGTAAGTAGGTCCTCGGCTTCGAAAGGCCAGCCCGTGAGCTTGACAACGCCGTTGATGGCTATAGCGGGCACAGCCATCAGTTTGAGAGACATCCCCCGAGTGATGCCCTCCTCGGTATAGGTGTCTACGTTAATCAACTCGATATCATTTAGTCCTTCGATGACCTTTGTTAGTAAGCTCCTCGCGGCAGGGCAATATGGGCAGACGGGGTTATGGAAGTACTCAATCACTATCAAGGTGTCCCCTTCTGCTTAAGGTACTTCATCGCAGATAGGGCGGCCTTTGCACCGTCCCCAGCGGCAGTGACGACCTGCCAACCCATACAGCTGCAGTCCCCTGCGGCATAGACACCAGGTAAGTTTGTGTGCTGGCCTTTATCGACGATGATGCAACCACCCTCGTCGGCGTCAACTCCTGCTTCGACCAGTATATTTGACGTAGAGACGTGTTCAAGCAATATGAAAACACCATCAACGTCTATTATGTCGATTTTTCCTCCGGCTAGCTTAATATTCGTGACGAACTCGCTTCCACCGATCTCTACGATGTCATGTCCTTCTATGACCTCGACCTTGGAGTTAGAACGAAGGAGAGCGAGCTCATCGTAGTTTTCACTGAAGCCATTATTACCGGGGATGATATAGACCTTAGAAGCAACGTGGGTGAGATGCAAGGCGTCGGCAACGGCCTCGTGCCCAGAGCCTATGACAGCGACTACTTTGCCCTTGAAGAAGGGGCCGTCGCATATAGCGCAATAACTAACTCCTCTCCCCTTGAACTCCATTTCACCTGGAACACTCAGTTGTTTCCTCTGTATACCTGTAGCGATCACAACGGTTTTTCCCTGATGGTACCCGCTACGAGTGGATACTATCTTGTAGTCACCGGCATCTGCGAGACCAATTACTGTCTCGTGTTTAAACTGAACTCCGAACTTAGCGGCTTGCTGGTGGAAAAGCTTCATAAGTTCTGTGCCAGGGAGCCCCTGGGGGAACCCTGGGTAGTTCTCGATCATTTGCGCCTCGAGGGCGCGACCCCCGATCTTACCATTATGAAGTAATAGAGTGCTGTGACCATACCGCGCTGTGTAGATGCCTGCCGTTAAGCCGGCCGGGCCAGCGCCTATAATGATGACGTCCCAGACCTTCTCCATAGACGCGCCGTAGATAGTGGAGTAGATGTAGAAGAAAAAGGGTTTGATGTATCCTACTCTTCACTATATCCCTTGACCTTCTCCGCCATACTGGTGAGTCGATCCTGCACGAGACGGTTTATTGTCCCCGCAGGGTACCTATCATCCTTGCCAGCCACACCAGCCTTTATGCCTGTGAGAACCTCGATGCCTTCATCGATGGTAGAGACGGGAAATATATGGAACTGACCACTTTTAATCGCGTCGACGACCTCATGCCTCAGCATAAGGTTCTTGACATTACTAGCTGGGATGACGACACCATGTTCACCGTCAAGCCCCCTTGCTTTACAGAGCTGGAAGTAGCCCTCCAGCTTCTCATTGACTCCACCTATAGCTTGGACTTCACCCTTCTGGTTTACGGAACCGGTGACGGCGAAGTGTTGCTTTATGGGTTTCCTGCTTAGGGCGCTTAGAATGCCATAAAGTTCTGTGCTGGATGCGGAGTCCCCTTCAACGCCACTGTAACTTTGCTCGAAGACTAGGCGAGCTGTGAGACTTAGGGGGAACTCTTTGGCATAGCGGTCGTTAAGGAAACCGCTGAGTATCTGAACACCCTTCGTATGGATGGGGCCCCCCATCTGGGCCTCGCGCTCGATGTCGATTATCCCTTTCTTGCCAACTCCGACGCTAACGGTTATCCTGCTTGGCTTACCAAAGACGAAATCACCTAAACCGAGAACGCTCAGACCGTTTATTTGCCCGATCTTCTCCCCAGCTGTGTCGACGAGGATCGTCCCCTCCTCGATCATCTTCTCCATCTTCTGCTCGATTAGGTTGCTCCTGTAGACTTTCTCCTCTAAGGCCTTCTCGATGTGCTTCCCAGTTGTATAATCAGTACCCTCTTCCTCGGCATAGTTAGCAGCCTCCTTGATGATATCCGCTACCTGCGCGAACCAGGTGGAGAGCTTGCTCTGGTCCTCGGCAAGACGAGAGCTATATTCGATCACCGCAGCGATTCCTGATGAGTCTAGGTGCCTGAGGTTTTCCTTCTTACAGATAGTGCAGATGAATGAAGCGTACATGTTGATGTTCTCCTCGTTCCTTTCCATTGTTGTGTCAAAATCTGCTTTGACCTTGAATATCTCCTTGAAGTCACGATCGTATTGGTGGAGTGCGTAGTATAGGTCAGGGCTGCCGATGAGAATGACCTTTACGTCGAAGGGAATCGGCTCTGGCGTCATAGTCTTCGTCGCAATGTAACCGAGGCGTTGTGCGATGTCCTCGACGGAAAGCTTACGACTGGTTATCGTTTTCTTAAGACTGTCCCAAGCGATTGCATCCATTAGAAGATCCTCGACGGGTATGATGAGGAAGCCACCATTGGCTTTGTGTGCAGAGCCAGCACGGATCATAGTGTAGTCGGTTAGGAGCGCTCCAAACCTAGCCTCCTTCTGCACTATGCCGAAAAGATGTGGCTGAGTTGGACTCATCTCGGTGATAACTGGCGCCCCTTTCAGATCAGAGTTGTCGACGATCAAGTTGACCTTATAGCTGCTCGTAGGGTCCGTTGCTGGCCCGGGCATCAGGAAAGGAAGTGCAGGTTGTTGCTGAGGTTGCCCTGATGTCAAGATAGTGGGGAGGTTTTCAATTATATCATTCTTCACACTGTCGAGAAACTCCTTGACCTCGTTAATGTCGCTGTACTTTTCTAATAGGGCTTCGAGGAGATGGTCCGTCGCGAAGGTGGCGACTTCCTTGTTGAACTTATCGACCGCTTCTTCTGATCCTTTATCGAGGTCCCTGAACTGACGAAAAGCGCTTCTGAAGTCGTCTTGCAGGCTATCCCTTTTGGTCTTTATTTGCTCCCTAATCTTTGGGGGGAGTGTGGTAAACTGCTCGTCCGCGATAGGTTTTCCGTTAATCACTGGAGTGATGGCCATGCCTATCGGGCTTCTCTGAAGGATAAATCCAGCCTGGTTTGCCTTCTGATTGATCTCCTGCCATAGTTCCGCTTTTTCATCGTCGAATTTTTTCACAGTACTGGCTCGCTTCTGAGCGTAATC
>JBGPRA010000048.1:0-12831 GCA_041489375.1 Bathyarchaeia archaeon
CAAGGGGAAGAGGTTGAAAGCCGTCTGGAACGGTTTATCACCTCCTTCATGAGTTATTTCCAAAATCTCCTTGAGCCCTTGCCTCTAAATATTTATTTAAGCCACGGATAGGCTTAATCTGAGGAAAAGAGCCCAAAATGAATTAATGAACACTTATGCGCGCTCGTCACCGAATTTTAAGACGCGCGTGTAGATAAACCCATGTTTGAAGTTTGCAAGGAGGGGAGGATAGTGCCCCTAAAAGACATCCGGGAGAGGGATTTCGCGCGCGATCTGGTCTAGGTTGAGTGAGTCAAGCACGCGCTTAACGTTCAACCTATGTTCAATGGAGAGTAGGCTTGTGATCTATAATAATTTCTAAACGGGCTAGCGTGCGAAAATATGATAAATTTCTGCCCTATTTGATAGTAGAATGTCTCCGCCTCATATTTGCTTCGTCATCCCAACGTACAACGAGTCGGAGAACATCAGATCCCTGATAACCGGCATCATGGAGAATCTCACCGGATACTATATTCACATTATTATTGTGGACGATGGCAGCACCGACGGAACGAGGGAGGCAGTTCCACCCCTTGACGTCGGCTTCGATATAGAAGTCATTAACCGTGGGAGGAGGATTGGTTTTGGCAGCGCCCTCTCTGAAGGGTTAAAAACTGCTCTAGCGCATAAACAGTCCCTTGTGGTGACTATAGATGCTGATCTCTCTCATGATCCGGGTGAGATTCCTAACCTTTTAGTTAAATCTGGTCCCGGGGTCGTCGTTTTAGGCAGTAGATATATTGAAGGAGGTTCATGTGAGGGCTTTAACTTCCCCCGGAGGATAGCATCACGTGCTGCTAACTGGCTCGTCGTGAGATTAGTGGTTAATGGAATCAGTGACTGCACCTCCGGATTCCGCTGCTATTCCCCAGATGTTATTGAAGCCATCCTCCCCAGACTGAACAGCATCGGCTATGACATACAAGTCGAGTCACTATTCCACGCCCGTAGACTAGGGTACACAGTTGTGGAGACGCCTATTCGCTTCAGGAAGAGACTCGGGGGCAAGAGTAAGCTAGGCCTGATTGAGATCCTGAGATTCGTAAAGTTACTCTACAGGTTAAAGTTTTATCAATGACGAAATATTCGTAATATTTATGGGATTTTTAGGTACACAAGCTGGGATCCCCGCTGACTTGAACTTAGTACTCCAAATAGCGATGCTCTGCGTCCTCCTAATAGGCAGAAGCCGAGCTAAGGGAAAGAACTTCAGTCAACATGGCCGATACATGGCCGTGGCAGTCGTACTCAACGCCGCCTCATTAGCGACGATCATGCTGCCCTCACTACTGTTGGGACTCGGCTTCGTAGCAACTTACCCCACCAACCCTATCTCAATCATCACAATACTTCACGCAGGAATGGGAACCGTCGCAGAATTCTTGGGCATCTACCTCGTGCTGAAGTGGAGATTCAACAAAGCCATAGTCGAGTGCATGAAAAACAAGAGATTGATGAAGCCTACATTAGCCCTATGGGCAACGACAGCCATTCTCGGCGTCCTATTCTACTTAGAACTCTACGTGCTCTCTAAACCGGGTTGACAGGGCTATCCTTCTTAATCTCATCATAGCCCTTTGTTCTCTTAATCAAAGCATACCAAGGGGAAACAGCGTCCGCAAGGATCCCCAGAGCCACCGACCAGATGACCCTAAACAACTTCTTGGGTACATGGTTCTCGATGTAGGCCTCATGAATTTCCAGCCCAACCATATAGGTACTGATTATCAACCACCAAGTGAATCCGGCTATTAACCCTCCCACATAATCGAAGATACCGCCTGTAGGTCTGAACAAACTCAGCAAAGCAGCTGCTAAGGAGGGGAGGGCAGACATCCACGATATGAGGCCGTAAATGAGTGGAGCCTTGAAGCGCATGGGAATTTCAGGCCGCCTGAGAACCTCCAGCGAGCCAAGAATCCACCTTCTCCTCTGCTTAAGGTGATCAGCGAAGGTTAAAGGCGGTTTCTCATAGGCAAATCCCTTCAAATGGCGTGTTACCGGGCCAAATCTCCTCCTTAGGTTTAAACAAAAGAAGAGATCCTCCGAACGCGCTTTACCAAAATCCCAACCTATCTCGTTCTCGACGTCAGCTCTGACTATGAAGTGGGAACCATGGTAACCGAAGGGAACGGCACCCCACATCTCCGCTTGCCCCATTGCACCGATGTCGCCAACTGATCTCGTCGTCTCCTCCACTGAGTTGTATCGGTATCGCCAATCTTGTGGGTATAGAATTATCCCTGTGCCGATTAAACGTCCGTCATTTGCATCGTCTATGAAGTCCAAGTTGCCTAGGACTGTGTCCTCCCCGATCATCGTTTCGGTGTCTTGGTGGTATATCCAATCGTCAGTGGTGTTTATGCCCCTCTCAATCCTAACTTGCGAAGCATAGTGAAGTGCCCTCGCCTTAAACTGGGCGTTATTGGGCGTAACGTATGACCTCGGTGTAGGGATGATTACGCCGCCTCTCTCCTCTAAGCTTTGGTAGAAGGCCGGGTGTTTCTCATAGCTATCCTCCTCAGTCACGACCCAAACCTCGGAGCTAAAGTCGAGATGATGCTTTTCCTTCACCTTTCCAAGCCAATGAACTGTGGAATCGAATGAGTCGGACAGTGTCGCGAGGTTCTCACCCTTAGTCGTTATAGTGTATATGATCCGCTTCACCCTGAACTCATCCCGGTGCATGTCAATTTTTTTCAGATCGATGAGGAGCTCAGGTGTGAGAATCCTGTTGACGCTTGCACTCTGTATGACAAATAGCGGTAGAGGGATGAGGCAACTAATTCTAGTTGCGAAAAAGGCAGCGTCAACGAGATCTCCGATCTTCGGCCCACCTGGAAACAGTAACATTGCTGATCCCGAGAATATCAACATGTTCCGGATCCGTCCCTGCTTTTTCTCTACTTGCTTAGCTATCGCTTCGTTGAATCGACGAAGAGTGTACTCCTCATACGTGGGGTTGCTAGGATTAGCCAAGTATACTATTGAGAATTGAATCCCAATACTTAATCTCAACCGACCGCTTCATGGGGAAAGGTGGTCATGCGATGAATATTCCGCTGAGGAACCCCATCCAGAGAATGTAGGTAGTAGCAACGAATGCGATGAGCAAAATAGGCACAATGATTCTCGATTGCCGTAACGAGATCAATCGCGTTGTGATGGGTATCCATAGTGGGAATAAAACCGCTATAAACCTTGGGAGACTGAGGATTGTGCCAAAACTTAGTATACCCGTCAAATATGCTAGACTGTAAAAGGTCAACGAGGCATTCACCCCCCTGAGTCTCCAAATTAAGATTGGTATGATGATGAGGGATGACCAGATAGATATCGGCGTCAGCCAGTGAAGGTTTATATCAGAGACTGGGAATGCCAGTGCCCTTAATCCCCATTTTGGCAGAACTTGACCCACATACGTCGTAAGAGTATACATGGTTGACCACTCAGTAGTATGGAACGAGGCTAGGGGATCCCCGGACATCATCCACGAATAAAGTAGCCAAATTAACATGGATGCGAAAGACATGGCGAGGCCTGAAAACGCCCTTAGTCGACTCCACCGTCCTCCATCTTTAATCATAACCAAGAACATCGGGAGGACTATCAGAAATCCTGGAGGCCTCACGAGGGTGGCGACGGCTGCTGTAAGGAAAGCTTCTAGCCGCTTACCCCTGACAAATAGTAGCCAAGCTGCAAGCGTGGTGAAGAGGAAGACGCCCTCCGAATAACCGACTGATGTGAAGGTGAGCGTGAAGGGGGAGGCAGCGAACAGGAGTGCTGAGATGAAAGCTGATTTCCTGTCAAGATACGTCTCAGCGAATGCTTGGTAGAGCGGGACCCATAACACGCCGAAGATAAGCGAGCAAATCGCCAGAGCTGCCACCGGACTCCCTATAAGAGGTAGAAAAACTCTCCCAAACGCTGGAAAGATAGGAAAAAAGGCGTAACTCTGGTTGCTGAAGAGGTAGTCATCCTTCATTATACTTAGATACCATGCACTGTCCCACCCAAGGAAAGTATAAGCCCACCGAGGCCCGATTGCGACACCGTCCAAGAGGACATGATTTTGGATCAGCGGGGCCACTCTGCTGGCATCCATCCAGAAGCCATTGACGGAGGCGAGCTCAAGCGACCAATATATTGTAGCGGCGAGTGCTAGCTTCACGGCTAAAACTATTAACAGTGTACTCAGGAACCTCCGGGGTATCTTTAATTTTAGCAGGGTAATGTTTCCCTCCAGCAGGTCAGATACCCCTACCAACTTACTCACCTGGCAGAATACTCTATAATCCTGGGCTCAATAAGAATAACTGTGAGAGGTAGTTCCCTCCCGACGCCGCATCGTATCGATGAACCTTATACGCATAGAGTTGGCTGGGACCTTAACGTATGTATATACCCTGATAAAAGGCCAGGTAATCTGGAGATTGCCCATCTCCACAAGGGTTTGATCCTAGTACAATCGGGAGTAGAGTTAGTGGAGGAGGGAGCAGGATTTGGCGTCCCGGTTGCGAGGTTCAAGGATAAGACTTATTTTTCGGGTTCTGCTACACTCACCCTTCTCAATAAGGGGCCACCTCCAGTCATTCAAAAATCGTATGTACTTGACACGGTTTCTGTGAGGAAACTACGCGGTGGGACGAGGATAAGCGACTCGTTATACCATCCCCTACATAGGGCGTTCACACGTGCCTACCTATCGAGACCTAGACTCCGGTCCCTATTCAATAAGGTGATGGAGACGAGAATAGCTATGGGGGTAACGACAAAATTCGTTAAGGCTGAGCCAAGGGGGGTCGTTGATATACGATTCACTCTTCGAGAAGGTTTAATCGAGGTCGAGGCCGTCACCAACAAAATCAAGTCAGTCTGCGAGGAACTGGTCATCCTCAATGAACAGGGTGCCTCAACCTTCAGAAGATATAGAGACGATGGGGGCTTAGACCTCCTCGACGATGCAATAGGAGCTTGGGACAGGATCAACGCCTCTAAGTGCACCCTCTCAGATGTTAAAGGAAAGTTATCATTCAGCTTCGAGAGACTCAGTGATTCACCGGTAATGTATAGGGGAAGAGAGAAGATTAGGGATAGGTTATCATGGACGGGGATCGCCCTCTCACTAAAGCCGGGTAACTCTGTGAAATACGTGATCCGGCTTCAGCGAGAGAAATAATTCCCAGCCCAATAAATTTTGATGAAAAATCGATTAAAACTTGAGCCTACTTTAGCATTCTGAATATGCCGTCTGTTAAAGTCTCGAATGGAAACACAATTATCGGCGCCACTGGACCGAGCCACCTCCTAAGGTAATGCTGTACCATGGCTTTCCCAATCCCAAACTTTAGTTTAACCTCGGAGAAGCCGGAGTAATAGATTAACTGATGCTGGATCAGTCCCTTCTGCTGAGGCTCCGGGTTACCCTTCATCATCTTATCTTTAACTCTATCATAGAGCGGCGTCCCAGGGATTGGATACGGTAACGTGAAGCCAAGATAGTCTAGTGGGAGGCGGCTCCGAACCGGAGCGTCTCAAGCATCGACTCGTCGTCGTCCCCAGGGTATCCGAAGATGAAGAAGGCACCCGTCTTAAGCCCGGCCTCATGAGCTGCCTCCACGGCTATTCTCCCCTGGTCGGGGGTCGCGCTCTTATTCATGATCTTCAACACCCTCTCGTTTCCAGATTCTAGACCTAAGAATACCTGGTCGCAGCCCGCCTCCCTCATCCTCAAGGCAGTCTCCTTGTCCATGTTATCCACTCAACTGAGGCACTCCCAGCCAAACTTCAAGCCGCGCCTACCTACCTCATCGCAGAACTGAATCACCCTTTTCTTGGTGCGCGCAAAGCGCGACATACAAAGAGTTTAATTAGTATATGCATTTTAATAATGAGGTGAAAAAAAATTGAAAATAGTAGATTGGGATGAATATAAAGAATTTTTAGTAAAATTATACGAAAAAATAGAGTTAGATGAATTTAATGAAGTCGTGGCTATAGGTAGGGGAGGATCTATTATTGGAGCTTTTTTAGCCTCTAAGTTAGGAATACCTACGTTTTATCCGATTTTCTTAAGACACGTAGGTTCAGGTAAAGAAAGGAGAGTCGAGGATATCGAGCCTCAAGAAGAAATCAAAATAAAAAAACTAACTGGAAGCATATTAGTTGTTGATGATTATCTTAGAGACGGGTTAGCAATGAAGTATGTATTAAATTTGATCTCAAAAAAGGCATCAACAAAGACTTTGGTTATGTATGATCATAAGGGATCAGAATTTAAACCAGATTTTGTTGGTAAATATATTACAGATACAGAAATTACGTTCCCATACGATGTTTTCTGATACGCGCGCTGGATTGAGCGACCGGAGATTAACTCCTAGCCTCCCAGTTGAGGGCTTCACTCGCGCGCGCACGACAAATACAGGGGGCTGGTGAACCAATATTGGGGGTAATGGCGAAGAAAATCGAAGGCAAAGAAAAATTATGGGATAAGGGATTCCTCGCAATGGATCTCGCCGACGTATCAGAAAACCCGGATCGGCTTCAATTATAGCGCCCTGAACTCGATCTCGGGATCAACCGCGCGCGCAGGTCTCTGGAGTTTGCGAATGCCGCGGGGGCTCTGTGCGTTACGATTCGAGGCGACGTGGAGGCGATTCCCAGTGTCGGCGACGTCAAGAGGTTCCTCGATAGCGGAGAGCATATTTTAAGGTAAAGGGCGTGCTCGCGTACAGAGCTGACTCATTACTGACTCACAGGTGACTCAATGGTGCCTCAGTGATGACTCACGTGTTGATCGTTGACTCGTTTACGCGGTGGCGTTGACTCACTTGTGACTCATAGGCGACTCATCAGCGACTCATAGAGGTCAGATCAGCCTGTTTTTTACACGTAAACACTGCATTCTATAGCGACATATAGCTGCTTAACGGTCCTCTGGGACACGTTCGCGTTGTCTGCGTGGGTAGTTGTGCTCATGGTACGGGTCGGCTGGCGTGTGGTTGACGCTCATGTGGTGGGTTGTTCTCGTTGGGTGAGTCGATGGAGTAAGCGTATTAAGATCGTTCTGTTATCAGTGAATCAGTGTTTCGGGTCAGCGGTTCGACTGCCGAGAGAAGACTTACATCATTGTCTTCAACGGGCTCACGAGGATGCTTCTCGAATTAGGAACAATCATCAGCCGCGTGATAAAGGCAACTAGTCTATTGAAGAAAAGATTTCACACCTCAAGCCTGAACTTTGAGTCATCCATCGTGAAACGCTCCCCACCTGCGACAAGCACCTCGACATTCACATATCCCTCAAGACCACTGTCCCTGATCTTTGAAGCCAACAGGTTATCCACCTGAAATATCCCCGCAGGGTTAGACATTTCGATCCTCACATTGATAGGCTTCTCCACCCCAGCCTCGATGCTCACTCTCTCTATCGATAATGCAGACACGGAGTGGATGTTGATGCGGCCAGCCTCATAGGGGATGCGTGCTCTCCCCCGCTCCATATCCAAAGCGTCTGCGACCTTAACGACACCCGCCTCAAGCGTCAGCGGCCTTACCGAGGCCTGATGGCTGACCACGGCGTGCAAGACCTCGCTTGAAACGATGGCGGCCTCCTCGGGGCCATAGAGCAGAGGCAGGCACCTCTTGAGGACGTCCCTAGCTATTCCGACGCTGATGGCCTCATGTCCCTCGCGGATGATGGACATCCCTAGGTCATGCGTCACCGAGGCGAGGAGGACCACGACCTCGGCGTCGTCGACTCCCATCCCGTAGTTGACCTTGATGCTTGGCTCGATCTTTCTGTCGGTGAGGAGCCTCAACAGTTTGATTGCCTTGTTCGCCACTAGCTTAACGTGGGTGGGCCCGTGGTCGCTGTAGCCCATGCGGTCTATGGCGAGAACGTTGGCGCATCGCCACAGGGTGTGTAGCTCGGCGTCGGAGTCGATGAATTCCAGCATCTTCATCAGCTTGGTGTTGCCTTTTATAGGGATGTTGAGAGTGTTCTTCGGCACTGGGTATTCACTTTACTTGAATGATGGTGGTTGATTATTTCAACAATTCTAGGCGCGCGCCAACAGAAATCCTGGATACAGCCAGTTTTACATTTAGAGGCACCGAAAGACCTAATAAATCACTCAATGCTCCTCATAGAGCAAGATGGAAGGGCTTGTCCCGAATATTAGCGTTCGTAGACATCTTCGTTGAGTCACCCGAGATGGACGAGGTAGTGGCGTCTCTTTACAAGCTTAAAAACCTCGAAGAGCTTTACGAAGTAACCGGCGAATTTGACATCGTGGCCCTCGTCTCAGCCGCAGACATCGAGGAGTTCAGGGATGTTCTTAAGAACAAAATAATGAAGATAAAAGGTGTGAAAAGTACAGTTACCTCGATAGTGCTGCACACCCATAAAGGGCCAAAGAGCAACAACAACTCCCAGGCAGCTAGATAGGCGTAGCCTTAGTAAGGATCTTCATTGAAACCCACCATGAGATACTATACGAAATTTTGAGGTCGTTAACCAAATGATCGAAATAACTCAGGCAGTTACTGTAATTCTGATTCTAGGCCTGACCATAGTTCTTGCTCGTCTCCTCGCCTCATACATCGCCGGGGTCTTCAACCGATCTCCAAGCCGCTTAGACAGAGTTCTGAATCGTGTAGAGAATCTGATCTATAGACTCGGAGGCATTGATCCGAGCCACTTAATGGGTTGGAAAGAGTACTTCCTCTCCGCACTTCTGATAAACGTAGTACAGATGGTGTTTGCGTTCCTCATTCTTATATTTCAAGACAGGCTACCACTTAACCCTCAAGGATTCCCAGGCATAAATTGGGACCTTGCATTCCACACTGCTGTGTCATTTGCGACGAACACCAACTTGCAACATTATAACGGGGAGACCACTCTCTCGTATTTCAGCCAGATGATGTCGATTCAGTTTCTCCAGTTCACCTCCGCCGCTACAGGGATCTGCGTAGCAATAGCAATGGTGCGCAGCTTCGCGTCCGGCTCTAAACATCTAGGCAACTTTTACATTGACTTTGTGAGGTCGCTGACTAGGTTTCTGATCCCATTGTGCCTAATCGCTTCAATAGCGTTGGTTTGGCTCGGGGTACCCCAGACCCTCAGCGGCTACAAAGCAGTGCAGACGGTTGAGGGAGCAAGTCAAACGATCCTTGTCGGACCAGTGGCCTCACTCGTGTCCATAATGCAGATCGGCACCAACGGAGGCGGATACTATGGAGCAAATTCTGCCTACCCCCTGCAGAATCCTAGCCCCGCCTCAAATATTCTTGAGATGATGCTAATGCTCCTTCTGCCGACTTCGCTGTGCTTCGTCTACGGTAAGTTGCTTGGGAAGAGTCGCGAGGCTAGGCCCATACTAATAGGCGCATACGCACTCTTCGCGATCGACCTCATCATCGCGTTCATTCCCACTACACCACTTGGACCCGGCATCGAAGTCAGGATTGGAGGTTTCTTCTCAGCCTTATGGACCGTTGTAACCACAGCCGTAACGACGGGCTCCATCAACGCCTCTCTGGGAGCCATGAACCCACTCGTCATACTTTCTGCATTTATGGGAATGTTCATTCAAGCAACCCCTGGGGGCAAGGGTGTCGGGTTGATGTACATGATCATGTACGTCGTGATTGCAGTCTTCATAGTAGGGCTCATGTCGGGTAGAACTCCTGAATACTTGGGCTTGAAAATCACGGCGAGAGACGTGAAGCTCGTCATGATCGCCTTCCTCGTACACCCGATAATTATCCTCATCCCAACATTCCTGGCCTATGCGACCGGAGCCGCAAACGCTGTGGGAATTGCTGGAGATTCAGTGGGTTTCACTAGCATCCTCTACGAATTTACTACGGCTGCTGCGAATAACGGCTCTGACTTCCTCGGCGCATCAGGTAACACGGTATTCTTCAACCTCTCGACAGCGGTAGTGATGCTCGTGGGGCGGTATGTACCGATTGGTCTTCTTCTTGCCTTGGGTGGTTCCATGATTGGAAGAAAACGGAGCACTGAAGTGGGGTTCAGGACGGATAATATGATCTTCACAATAGTGCTCGTTGGCACCATTCTACTTCTAGTCGTGCTTACATTCCTACCATTCCTCGCACTAGGCCCCATCCTGTCATACTTCCGAGGACTCGTAAACGGTTTAGGATAGGATGATGCCATGGGAGACATTATTACGAAGAACCAAAGCAGTGATGGACCGAGTGCCTTTACCTTTAGGAAGGTGCTCCTCGATTCACTCTTTAGACTGAGCCCCGTATCTCTTACTGCAAACCCCGTCATGTTTCTGGTTGAAATCACGTTCTTCATCGTCGGGGTGATGGCCATATACCCGCAAGGCTTTGCTCCTCTGGCAAATCCCAACGAGAAGGTCTTCTATGTCGAGGTCTCGATTATACTCATCATCACGGTTTGGTTTAGTACACTGGCGGATTCTCTTGCGGAGCGGCAGGCCAAGAACACGGCAAGCAGTCTCAGGACACTAGAGAGCGAGGTACCGAGCAGGAAGATCGTGACTGAGGAATGGTCAAGAAAGGTCATAACAACTTCGTCAAAGGAGCTTCGAAGGGGTGACTTGATCTCTCTTGAGAAGAATGACATTATCCCCATAGACGCCGAAGTCCTAGAGGGTATCGCCATGGTTGATGAGTCTCTTCTCACGGGCGAATCAACCCCAGTCCGTAAGGCGCCAGGGGACGCCCTGATTGGTGGTTCGATGATGTTGAGCGATACCCTGATCGCCAAGGTGACGGTTGACCCTGAGGATACCTACATTAATCAAATGATTAAGATGGTTGAATCATCTAAGAGGCCCAAGACGCCTAATGAGCGGGCTGTTACGATAGTACTCATTGGTCTGACTGCGATCTTCAGTATAATCATCCTCTCACTAATCGGTCTATCAGTAACCCTCAACCTCGGGGGAGATCTCTCGGTGCTCATCGCGCTCTACGTCTGCCTTCTCCCAACTACTATTGGTGCTCTTCTCCCTTCGATTGGCCTATCCGGGATATCACGGCTCTACGTTAGGAAGATCGTTGCCAAGTCTGGGAGGGCGATAGAGACCGCGGGTGATGTGGATGTCGTGCTCCTGGATAAGACAGGTACGATCACCGTGGGGAATAGGCAGGCGATACAATTCATTCCCTTGGGAGGATACTCGGAGAGGGATGTTGGGGAGGCGGCTTTTCTCTCGTCTTGGCAGGACGATACCCCTGAGGGGCGGAGCATAATCAGGTTGGCCTATGAGAAGGGTTTCATCCCCAGGGAGTTGAACGCGCTCGCCCTCTCCGAGGTCTACGAGTTCTCGGCCAGCACTCGCACGAGTGGCGTGAAGATTATTCATAACTCGGGCTTCATGCTGCCGAAGGGCGGCGTAGAAGGTCGTGGGAGGCGGAGATTGCGGAGGAAATCCGCTGACGTGGAGAGGGGGCAGGAAAGCGAATCTCTCTCTGGAAATGAGATCGAGATAATCAAAGGCGCCCCAGAGGCAATTAAAAAAGTGGTTAACATATTCCCACCTGATCTTGATAGCATTGTAGAAAGCGTCTCCGCTGCTGGGGATACACCGATTGCGATGTCGAGGAATGGGAAGGCGATCGGGATGATTAGGCTTAAGGATGTTCTTAAGCCTGGTATCGAGGAGAAGATTCAATCAGTTAAATTGATGGGGATTCGGCCGGTTATGATTACTGGTGATCATCCCCTCACTGCCAAGAGCATAGCCACAGAGGTGGGGATAGAGGAGTACGTACCGCAGGCGAAGCCGGAGGATAAGTATGGCATTGTGCTGAGGGAGCAGGCTCAGACGAGGATAGTCGCGATGATAGGTGATGGCACCAATGATGCTCCAGCACTCGCTAAAGCGGACATCGGGCTGGCGATGAACTCGGGTACCCAGGCTGCTAAGGAGGCGGCGAACATGGTTGACCTTGAATCTAATCCTGCAAAAATAATTGACGTCATTTTGCTGGGGAAGCAGCTCCTTATGACACGCGGGGCTGTGACGACGTTCAGTATAGCTAACGATGTTTCCAAGTACTTCGCGATCGTTCCGGTCATGTTCGCCGCGACGATACCTGAACTAGGGGCGCTTAATATACTTCAACTCGGTTTGCATAGCGCTGTTCTCTCCGCATTGATCTTTAATGCACTAATCATTCCCCTCCTCATTCCTCTGGCGATGAGGGGAATACCCTTCAAGCCTTCTGACACGATGACTCTTTTCCTAAGGAATACGTTGATCTACGGTGTTGGTGGCATTATTGTCCCATTTGTGGGAATCAAGCTCATTGACGTCTTGGTTTCCCTGTTCCACGTGTAGGGTGACATGACTTTGACCTCAAAGATGACTGAAATAGAAAAGTCGGACTACTGGTCTGTCATCCGATTAGCGTTGCTCTCGCTCGTGATCTGCGGCTTATTATTCCCACTCATCGTAACTGGTTTGGCTCAAGCACTTTTCCCGTATCAGGCAAACGGTGAGATTACGCAGCTCAACCAACGCAGCGTCGGCTCGGGGCTCATAGCGCAGAATTTTACCTTGCCCATCTTTTTTCACTCGAGAAGTGGTTCGGCCTCGGGCGTCGACCCGGATATATCGTTACAAGATGCATACTCGCAGATGCCAAGGATACAGGAAGCCACCGGAATTCCTAGGGATCAACTGATAATCATTGTTAATCAAAACATTGAGGGTGTTCTCTGGGTCTTCGGCAGCCCCTACGTGAATGTGCTGCGAATCAATCTGGCGCTCGTGAA
>JBGPRA010000049.1:0-12768 GCA_041489375.1 Bathyarchaeia archaeon
AATGGAGAGCGACGCCATACTGAAGGAGGAGCACGGTATAGCAGCGATCCCTGAGCGCGTCATAATGAAGAGAGGGACCTACCCTAAGTCGTGGTAGGGGTGTCCGAGCACTACTTCTCCAAGAATCCGACGTCACCCGAGAAGAGAGGATTAATCAAATGTACACTCAGAGGAATTGGTTTAGAGTTCCTAACAGCCAGTGGCATATTCAGCTACAAAAGAATCGATAATGGTACTCGCCTATTGGTAGGATCCATGGTGCTACCTGACGAGGGGTGCTTCCTCGACCTCGGATGTGGATATGGTGTAGTCGGTGTCACAGCGGCGCTACTCAATTCTTGTCTCGAGGTCACGATGACCGACGTTAACTCCCGGGCGGTCGTTCTCGCTGCCGAAAACGCGGTCCGAAACAATGCGATGAATATAACCACCCGCCTCGGGAACCTCTACGAGCCTGTAGTAAATGCAAAATTCGAGACGATTGTCACAAACCCACCCATATCCGCGGGGATTGCGAGAGTCGTCGAACCCATTATCGTAAACGCATCAGCACATCTCAAAATAGGTGGCTCCCTACAACTCGTTGTCCAATCAAATAAGGGTGGTAGAACCATCGCCGCTCTCATCGAGAAGGCCTTCGGTGAGGCGCAAATCCTCGCGAGGGGAGGCGGCTACAGGGTTCTAAGGGGTGTAAAAAATTGGTAGTAGGTTAGTCCGCACGGCTTATGTCAATTTTATACGATGAAGTACTTGGGGCAGATCTCACCGCAGCCAGCCCATAGGGCGGTTTGGATGTTCTTGATTCCCGGGATGGCGGCTATCTCCTTATTGAGACTCATGAGATGGTCGAAGTCGTGGATGACTCCTATTGCGAGGAGGTCGTGGTCCCCGACGGTCTTTGTAGCGACAATGATGTTGGGCATTCGGATGAGGGTCTTGAGGATGCTGGTTGAGTCGGTCTTGCTGCCTCCGCTTGTAGAAACATCGATGTGGAAAGCGGCCATTGCCTCATAACCGATCTTCCTCGGTTCGACCACAATCGTGCTACCACGAACGTTACCAGAGTCCCTGAGTCTCTGAAATCTATTAATTATTGTGTCGGGGCTCCTGTTAAGTGCCTTCGCTATCTTTCTGAAGCTGGTTCGGGCATTGGCTGTCATGATCTCAACTATCCTTTCATCAATCTCGTCCATCACGCGGCTACCTCCTTGAGACCTTCAAGCTCGAAGTTCTCTGGGCATAGAAGAATGTCTTCGACCCAAATGCTCGTCTTAACGTCCCTGACATCGGTGAAGGCTTTGATCTTCTCTATAAGGACATTCAACTCGTTCATACCCTCAAGGACGACGACGGCGAAGACATTCTGCTCACCAATGCTTGGGGTGCAGAAGACGACGCCGCGCTGCTTTTTCAGCTGCTCAACTACGATGGCGATGCGAACAGGCTCGACGCTGATCTCGAGGCTGGCGGGGCAATTAAGGCCGAAGTGGCGAGGGTCAACGAGGATCGTCGTCCCCCGGACGATACCGTATCTGCGTAGACGCTGGAAACGCTTTATTATAGTGTCAACACTGACGCTACACTCCGCCGCAATGTCGGCGAAGTTCGTGCGAGCATCCCTCTGGAGATTGCGTATTATCCTGACGTCCGTTTCGTCGAACTTCATCCTGGTGCCCCAACTCAAGCGTGAGAGAGCCCACTTTAAAGATGCTCGATCAACTAGACGCTTCTTGCTTCTCGCGGTATAAAATGGCGACATTGCCGATAACATCTATAAGGATAGAGTTCGTCGCTTCCGCTATCTCTTTCGAGAGCTCCTTTCGGGTCTCCCTGAAGCCGATAAACTTGACCTTGATAAGCTGGTGGTCGGCGAGAGCCTTGTCTATGTGTGCGAGTACCTCAGGAGTAACGCCGAACTTACCTATCTGGGCGACCGGATCTAGGCTGTGTGCCTGCGCCTTAAGTTCAGCGCGCCTCTTTGAAGTGAGTTCCATAGTTCCACCCTCCGCCGCGAGGTATTTGGGCTTAGCCCTTGGCTAAGCCTTTATAGATTCGGGGCGCGGTATTGGGTGCTGGAGCCCGGTCGTCTAGTGGACAAGGATGGAGGGCTTTGGACCCTTAGACCGGAGTTCGAATCTCCGCCGGGCTACCATCAAAAACTGTTATAAAATAAGCTATTTTGTTTGTTTTGGAGTCCATATAAAGGTGGAGGGGCTCGCGAGCACTAGAGTTCTTTAGCCGCCTTTGCAAGTCTCTCGAGGGCCTGCTTCAGGACGCTTCTGGGGCATGCGATGTTAATCCTCATGAACATTGATCCACCGCTACCAAACATCACACCCTCATCTAACCATAGCTTCGCCTTCCTCAACATGAACTCCTTTAATGCTCCATCGTCCATGCCAAGGCTGGTACAGTCCACCCACGCTAGATAGGTGCCCTCAAGTGGGTAAACCTTGAGACCTGGTATCTTCGACCTGATGAAATCCTCGAGGTACTTGAGATTACCCCTCAGGTAGACGAGGAGCTCTTCCAGCCAAGCCTCGCCCTTCGTGTACGCGGCTTCCTGCGCCACGATTCCGAATATGTTGGTATTCCGGGTGCGGTTATTATCCACGACGTTCTGATACGTGTCCCTGAGTTTCTTACTCGGGATGATGGAGCTCGACGTCGTAAGACCCGCGAGGTTGAAGGTCTTGCTTGGTGCGACCAGCGTAACGGTTCTCTGCATTGCCTCCTCTGAGATAATAGCAGTGAGTGTGTGCTTCGTCTCACCGAGGATGAGGTCGTTATGGATCTCGTCTGACACTATTACGATGTCCTTTTTCTCGCACACCTCCACAAGCTGTTCCAGCTCATCACGCTTCCAAACCCGGCCCACCGGGTTGTGGGGGCTACATAAGATGATCATCTTTGTTCTACCATCGATTTTTTTCTCAAGATCCTCGTAATCCATTACGTAGTTGCCCCTCACGATTTTTAGGGGATTATTGACGATCTGTCGCCCGTTATTGGTAATCGCTTCCATGAATGGGTAGTAGCATGGTGGCTGGATAACGACCTTGTCGCCTGCATGCGAATAGGCCTGAATCGCGAAATTGAAGCCAGCGACGACACCGGGCGAGAAGAGGATCCAGTCACGCTGGATCCCACTCCATCGGTGACGCTTCTTCATCCAGTTGATAAGCCCGTCGTAGTACCCATCGGTCCTCTGGGTATAACCGTATATTGGGAAGTCTGCACGCGCCTTGACCGCCTCAACTATCTCTGGGGCGCAGGCGAAGTCCATGTCAGCGATCCACATAGGTAAAACGTCTGCCACACCAGTTCGCTCTTTCCGGAAGCTCCACTTTGTGGAGCTCATCAGGGTTCTATCAATCACCGTATCGAAGTCATAGACCATGATGATTCAACTCAAATGACCTACATTTCTACTTGGTTAAGAGTTCATCTAGCCTTGTCAGCAGACCAATATTGAGGATCTGCATAATGAGTAGAGTAACGATAATGGGCACTCGTATAATGAACTAAGCGCGCGCGAATGGGAAGATTGATTATGACAAGGACCTGTGCTTCGGCTACGGACTCTGCGTGAGTACATGCCCGATGAAATTGATCTCCCTAATTCAATTCACATAGCTAGCTGAGATTTTTCCATAAGATTTTCTTACTAGCTGGAACCCAGTTTAAGGGTGCTTGAACGACTGAATGGGGAGGAGCGGCTGAGTCTGCTGCGCGCCTCAGTGATATGTTTGGCAATCTTCTTCGCCGACGCCAGTCACAGCCTCGTAATACCCATCTTTCCGACGTTCGCGCAAGAGCACGGCGCAAGCCTGACCATGATAGGGCTCTACGGCTCCGCGATTGGGGCTGCAATGATACTGCTTTCCGTGCCGATCGGCAGCATCAGCGACAGGCTCGGCAGGAAAGCAGTCCTGCTCGTGGGCTTCTCCCTCTTCACCGTCGTGCCACTCATCTACATCGTGGCTTCATCGACTATGCATCTTCTCATAGCTAGGCTCATCCTCGGCGTCGCCGTGGGCTCGACCTTCGGACTTGGCTTCGTCTGGGTGACCGAGGAGGCGGTTGGGGAGTCACGCGTCATCGCGCAAGGCATCTATATGACCTCTATGGGCATCGGCTTCACTGTAGGGCCGATCATCGGTGGCTATGCCTCGACTCTCTGGGACTTTAACGCTGCCTTCATCGCCAGTAGTCTACTCGGCGCCTGCGGGTTCTTCACCGTCTTCCTCATTAAGGGTGGAGCGATTAGATCAAGATTGCCAGTCAAGAAAGTGGGCATACGCGAAACCCTCTCCGACCCACGCGTGCTAGCCGCTGGGCTGACAAACTTCATAAACACTCTACTCTACAGCGCCTTGAGCACGTTCTTTCCCCTCTACGGCGTGATAGTTGGGTTCAACTCCGTCGAGGTCGGTCTCGGCTTCACCGTTAGGGGACTCTTCTCGACGATAATCCGATACCCCGCCAACATTGTCATGAAGGGGCGCACAACGTTTCTTCTATTAGTGGGTGGGCTGCTGGCTCAGGCAGCAATGATAGCCTTCCTAGCATCAAGCTCTATACTCAACATAGTACTAGTCCTCCTCGCCGTTCAGGGTATCATGTACGGCATCTCCCTTACCGCGGGAAATGTATACGTAACCTCCGAGGCGCCAACGGAGCACAAGGGAGCGGCTATGGGAGTATACCAAAGCTTCTCGAACGCGAGCAGCGTGATATCTCCCCTCATCCTCGGGGGCATAGCGGAGGTATACAGTATCGCCTCATCCCTACAACTAGCCGCGGTAGCCGCGATAATGGGAACAATCGTTTGCATTTTGCTAAGCCGCGCACGACCCAGAACATCAGTAGAATAGTAGCCACGCGCGCAAGATGGTTGTCTTAGCTTTGCTCTAGTCGGTGAGCCCGTGTGCGTAAGTTGGTGGAATCGCGCGCGCGAATATTAGTTTGCTACAGTCATAGGTGCTCAAAATCTAACAACTAGATACATAGCAAAAACAACTAAAATTTAGCTAAATAACTCTCCATTATTGACAGTTATGCACCATAGTGCCGCCGAGCTACAACAATTAATCCACGAGCACAAGAGTGCAACTGTTGCAGGTGATACAAGAGGTACAGATGACAGTGGATCTCTATTCTTCCTAGATTTCGTAGTGTTATAGATCACTCGCCAATTCGCAGCGGATAATTAATTCATCGCGTGCGCTATGGAAGCCTACTTCAACTTGTCTTTAGGTATCTTCACAGCGAAGCGACATCTCTCACCCCCCGCGAGGACGCTCTCCAGTACTTCTACCTCAAGAGGTACTCCAAGGATGACCTCGAGGGGGAGCTTCTCGTATCCTGCGCTACAGTAGCAGAATGTGCTCAGGGGTTCGGCTGTGTCGTTAAGGATGGCGTCCCTTGCGAGTTGACAGTGGCAAGCATAATAGCGGCGCATCTTCGGGTCTTTCTCTTTCAGCCATTTATCTGGATTGAAGGGTATCTTGCTCTTGAGAACGACGTTTCCAACGAGGATACCGTTCTGTATAGTCTGGTCGCCCCTTACATACTCCACGACCTCCGGGGTTATCACTTGCTCGTACCAAAGTCTCCCCGAATTCGACGCGTCCTCGAGCTCTGCAATGAGGCGTTTGTGCTCCCCTGCTAAGAACTCCTCCATCGTCTTCGAAGCCTCCCACCTCTTCACCTTCTCAGCGAAGGCTTCCATGGGTATCCTATGGTGGTTACCCGCCAGAACTTTCTTCACATCCTCTGGCGTGAGGAAGGCATTGAGCCTGTCCAGCAGTTCCTTTGTGCATGTAGGGTATGCATCGGGTGCAGTGCCGAGGGGTGGCTCGTCGAAGCCATCGAAAACCTCACTACGCTTTTCTTCCCCCGCAACCTCCGTCAGCCTGTCCCCTATACTATTGTAGACTCCCCGGCCCCCGAGGATCGCGGCGAAGTAAGAGTAGAAGTCGTTCCTCTTCGTCAGCCAGAAGTAGCGAGAAAGGGCGAGAAGACGATCTGGCGTGTTCAAACCACCTGAGACGAGCCCAGCTATGTACATTTTTAGGTCTTCGAGGGAGGCTGACATGAATGTCTTACCCTCGGAACCGAGCCATTTCTCGAACTCCTTAACTGCTGCTACAGCATCTTCGACAGCCTCCACCTTCATCTCACGCTTTCTCAGGTACTTCCGATACTCGTTCTCCTCCAATACACACACCTTACACTGATTATGACATTGAGTTGCAGAGTTGAAAAAGAATCCTAAAGAATGTTCATGTAACTCACAGATTGTTACTGAAGAGATACTACGATGACCCCGACTGGTCTAAGAAGATGCCTGCGAAGGCGCCGCTAAAGAGATAGCTTTCTAAGAAGCTATTGATTTCAACTTAGTATTACAATCAGGGTAACTACGAATCCGGTAATAATTTCATCATTTTTTAAAGCCCCAAATTTATACGCCATGAAACAGATTCACTGGTAATCTCTGGTCATAGGGCGTGTTTCTAGAATGCAAAAGGAGCAGGGGATCACAATTCGCAGGAACGCCTGCCAAATCTGCTATTGCGACTGTGGTATGCTCACCTACATGAAGGGTGGGAGAGTTATCAAGGTCGAAGGAGACCCTGATAATCCCCACAACAGGGGCGTCCTCTGCGCCCAAGGACGCTCCGCGAGGCAGATGCTCTACAACCCTGACCGTCTCAAGTACCCGATGAAGAGGGTGTGTAAAGGAGGCAACGCCAAGTTTGAGCGCATAACTTGGGACGAGGCCCTCGAAGCCATCACTGCGAGGCTACTCGAGGTTAAGGAAAGGCACAGCCCCCAGTCACTCGCCTTCGTCAAAGGCCCCGTTAGGTCGATGATAGACCAAATATTCCAGCGCTTCGCCTATGCCTACGGCACACCAAACTACTCGGGTAACTGGTCCTACTGTGTCGGCCCCAAGATGATAGGGTACACTTACACCTATGGGAAGACACCGTACGGCACCCCGTATATGCCTTGGAGCGACTTTAGAAACTCAAAATTCATAATGCTCTTTGGGACCAACCCTGCGGTCAGCTTCATCCATCGCTATCCACGGATTATGTCAGACATCCTAGACGCCAAGGAGAGGGGAGCGAAACTAGTCGTCGTCGACCCCCGATTCACTGAGACCGCGTCGAAGGCGGACATCTATGTCCCCATAAATCCAGGTACAGACGCAGCTCTTCTCCTCGCCATGATACGGACAATAGTCAACGAAAAACTCCACGATGTAGAGTTCGTCGAGAAATACACAGTGGGCTTCGAGAAGCTGAGAAAGCATGTCCAGATGTACACTCCAGAGTATGCTGAGGAAATCACGGGGATTCCTGCGGAGAGAGTGTTGGAGTTAGCACGCTTATTCGCGATGTCTAAACCGGCGTGTCTCGATAGGCGTGAGGGCGTACTTCATCACACAAACTCGACCCATACACTCCGTGCCATGGCGATCATTCTAGCTATCACGGGGAACATTGACAAACCGGGATCCCTTCTTTTCAACCCGGGGAACCAACTTGGCAACATAACCCGGAAGGAGAGACTAGCTGGTAGGAAACCTATCTGGGCCGATAGATTCCCCCTCGTAGAGGATGCGACAGCCATGTTCGCCGACGCCATACTAACCGGGAAACCCTACCCGATTAAGGCGATGATTGTCTCAATGGCAAACCCCATCCAGGAGTACCCCAACACAACCAAGGTCAAAGAAGCCCTCGGAAAGCTCGACTTCCTAGTCGTTCACGAGCTCTTCATGACGGAGACGGCGAAGATGGCTGACATTGTCCTCCCAGCTTCCACCTTCTTCGAGAAGACCGAACTATGCAAGACTCAGAATCTCGCCCTATCAAAGTACTTACAGGTCAGCCACAAAGTGATGGATCCCCTTTTTGAGAGCCTCCCTGAGTGGAGGTTCATCTGCCTCCTCGCCAAGAGGATGAGGCTCGATGGTTTCGACTACGGAAGCGAGAACGAGATAATCGACGAGATAATCAACCCCCTCGGTGTTAAGGTGCGCGACCTCGGGGAGTCCGGAGTCTACTCGAAGTCATTCGAAGTCGGGCTCCTCCGCAAAAACGGTTTCAATACTCCCTCAAGGAAGATAGAGCTTTACTCAGAGCAGATGAAGAGACTTGGATACGACCCTCTCCCCTCTTACGTTGAGCCGCCCGAGACGAAGAGGAGTAGGCCGGATGTAACGGACAGGTATCCCTTCACACTTATAACCGGTTCCAAGATAGCGGTCTATCACCACTCCCAGCAGAGGAACTACACGTGGCTCAGGGAATACATGCTAGAACCCGTCGCAGAGATAAACGAGAAGACGGCAGCGCGCCTAGGCATCGGAGAAGGCGAGAGAGTTGTGATCGAGGGACTAAGGGGAAAGGCCATAATGAAAGCGAGGCTCACTACAGGCATACTGGAGAACGTTATCTCTGTCACCCATGGCTGGGAAGGCGATGCCAACATCAACTACCTCACGGACGACAAGCAGCTCGACCCCGTCGCGGCTATGCCCGCTTTCAGGACCATCCTCTGCAACATCCGGAGCGCGGAGGTATGACAATGACGAAGAAGACGTTTCTAGTGGACATCGATCGCTGCATCGGTTGCTTTGCCTGCGAGATAGCGTGTAAGGACGAAAACGACCTTACCTCTGGCATAAGACGTGTAAAGGTAAACTCGATCGACGTAAGTGAGTTCAACAGGTTCTACGTCCCCATCTTCGCTCTAGATCAATGGGGCATAGAGGGGTGCACGCTCTGCCCGCAACTACAAGCGGAGGGGAGGAGACCCGCATGCGTCCACAACTGTCTTACAAATGCCCTCTACTTTGGTGATGAAGCGGAGATGAAGAAGAAGGCAAGTGGTATGCCGGGTGAGAAGATGAGCATTGACTATAGTAAAGCGGTTGTTATCTATATCTCCAGAAAACCCCTTAGAAATGTCATTCCTAGCTAACCTTTATCAACCGAGATGAGGAGACAACATTCGTGGTTCTAAGAAATGACTGAGTCAATTGAAAAACTCATGGAAGCATTCGCTGGGGAATCCCAAGCGAACAGGAGATACCTGGCGTTCGCTAAGAAAGCAGAGGAGGAGGGCCTCCCCCTCATAGCGAAGCTCTTCAGGGCTGCTGCTGAAGCGGAGACGGTCCACGCTCTCAACCACCTGCGTATTGCGGGCAAGGTGGGGATGACGGTCAGCAACCTTGATGAGGCTATTAATGGGGAGACTTTCGAGTTCCGTAAGATGTACCCCGAGTTCATCGCAGTCGCCCAGAGAGAGAAGAATAAGCAGGCAGAGTGGAGCTTTAACGTTGCAAACCAGGTTGAAGAAGTCCACGCTGGACTCTATAAGAAGGCCCAGGACACGTTGAAGACGAAAAAGCCCCTCTCCGCCGTGGATTATTACGTCTGCAAGGTCTGTGGGAACACAGTTGGGAAAGAGGCACCTGAGAAGTGCCCTATTTGCGGTGCCCCCAAGGCCCAGTTTCTCAGGGTACAGTAACCTACTGTAGAAAAGAACTGTACCTGAACCTTTTTTTCTTGGGTGAATAACGCTCGCGTGTACTAAAATGCCTATCCTTTCACCATGACGTAAATTGCTAATTGATGAAGTTCAAGAAGAGGCGGGAGAAAACTAGCTCTATACCTTGCACGCGTGATGTATAAAAGAGGGCTACTTGATGAGGGTGCCAAGGACATCAAACTGAATCTCGCGGAGATCACCAAGGAGCTCCACTTTCTTCGCTAGCCTTTTGTCCTTCTTCACTTGCTCAGCGAGACTCTCACTTATCCAGAAGTGTTCGAGTTCCTGTGTGTTCTTTATTATCATCAACTTCGCTGTGGCTCGGTCTATTGGCCCACAAACCCGGAGGGCTGTATCTATTGCATCCCTATCATTGGGGAGCCAGATAGGAATCTTCCCGGTGGCGCACGTACCCTGTGTCAGGCAGTTGACGTATGTTGATGGGTAATCGATCTGTTCGAAGACTCGGCGGGTAGTGAAGTCGGCGAGCCCGATGCCTATTGCGTTACCGTGGGTCTCCTCAGAGAGGTCGAGGACTACAATCTTATCGATCCTTGGCGCCTTGGGGTCAGACTCATTAGGCATCCAGAATCTTCCTGTCACGTTCGTGTCCATGCCGACGCCGCTGATGTTCTTACCTATCTCCTCGACGACTAGAACATCCAGTTCGGGAAAAGGTAGACGGGCAAGTAGGCTCTTCGCTTCCTCGAGTAGCTTTAGCTCCGCCACTTCGAACTCCTTGGGCTCGAGAGCAACGACCTTCGCGGTCTCGTGACGGGCGTTCTCTAGAAGTGCGAGCCCCATGAGTATGGGGGCTTTCTCCATTATGAGCCGCGCCGCTGCCGGGAGGAGCGTGTGGTATCCCTCATAGAGATTGTGGTGGATCATCTCCGCTCCTTTCTGCTTTCCGAGGCCAATAGCCATCATCTTCATGAGGCCGCTTTCAATCTCTCCCTTGAAATCGGTGTGAGGTTTGACACGCCCCACAACTATGATACCGTCCGCCTTGAGGGCATTCCTGTCTAGGTAGACGGGTGTGCCCTTGATCTCTCCTATCTTGTCGACCTCCATGCTGCTGACTATCGGGGCGCAGACGCTCTGCTCAGTGATGCCGAGGCTTCGGAGGGTCTCAACCTGCCCGTGGGGAGTGGCTCCACCGTGGCTGCCCATCGCAGGGATTATGAAAGGATCCCCACCCGCCGCCTTGACCTCCTCGACTATGGTCCTCAGAATCTCGGGAATGTTAGCGACGCCTCGGCTCCCCGCCGTGATCGCTATCTTCTGCCCCTTCCGGATCTTCTTCGCCAGCCCCTTCGAGTTGAGCTGGCGCCGTATCTCGGTAACATAATCGTCAAGCCGCAGCTGATCTATGATCTGCCTGGCCTCGATCATCCTAGGGAAGCTCATCGACGATCTGTAGGCGCAGCTTGGATTAAGCCGTTTTCTTCCCGAGACGAACCTCAGCCATTTGTGTGGCTATCTTTATTGCGTCTACTAGACTCTGCGGATTCGCTGTGCCCTCTCGGCGTCCCGCCTTGCCGTAGGCGGTACCGTGGTCAACGCTCGTCCTGACGAAGGGGAGCCCAACCGTCATATTAACGCCGCTTACCTCCTCCCACTTCCCCGAGACCTCGTCAAACCTGAATCCCTGGAGCTTGACTGGGATATGTCCCTGATCATGGTACATGGCGACTATTACATCGTAGACACCGCCGACAGCCTTAGCGAATACAGTGTCTGGGGGGACAGGGCCATCCACTATCATTCCCGCTTTCCTTGCTTCATCTATCGCAGGTGCTATGACCTCAATTTCTTCTCTCCCGAAAAGGCCGCCCTCCCCCGAGTGAGGATTGAGCCCCGCGACACCTATCCGGGGTCTCTCGAAGCCGAGGTTCCTCGCCGCCTCTTGAGCTATCCTGATCTTCTTGAAGACTCTGTCCTTCGTGATGAGATCTGGAACCTGACTGAGTGCAACGTGGGTCGTTACATGGACTACTCTGAGGCCCCCAGCGAGAAGCATCATTGCATAATCCTGGGTGTGGGCGAGCTCAGCAAGAATTTCGGTATGGCCAGGGTACTCGTAACCAGCCATATTCATCGCCTCCTTATTCAAAGGCGCAGTGACTATTCCATCGACCTCGTCTCTCATCGCCATTTCAGCAGCCTTGACGACGAACTCGACAGAAGCTTTCCCTGCCATAGCCTGTGCCTGCCCCATAACGAGAGCTGAGGCATCTATGTTGTCCAAGCTGAGGATGTCGATAATGCCTCGTTTATAAAGCCCATCCTGAGGTGCCTTCACTTTGTTGATCTTAAGGTTGAGCCCCGCCACCTCGATCCCCATCTGCATAGCCACTGCGTCGCCGACAACTATAGGATTACATATTCTGTAGGTTTCTTCGAGGTCGAGGGCCTTCGCTATGATCTCTGGGCCTATCCCAGCGACGTCGCCCATCGTGATAGCGAGGAGCGGCTTCACTTCGCCATCAGCCTCCTGAGTTTTTGCGTGACTTGGACGAGGCTGTCCTCACGTCCAAACCCCCCCGCCTTCGTGACAGCGTGCATGCCATTGCTCAAGGTGAGGAGTGGTATCCCAGGTTCTATCTCCTCTAATATGTGAATCTTGTCTACGCCCAGTTTTTGGCATATAATGAGGCTAGTAGCCCCGCCGGTCATTATTAGGCCAAGGACATCGACTTCTTTGAGTATCGTGGAAGTAATCTCCCCTATCGCCTCCTCAATGAAGAGCTTCGCCTCAGTTTCCTTGAGGCCCCTCTGCAGGGCGTAGGAAACGAAGTCTTTAGCGGAACCCTCGTTTGGCGAGGAGGTTATTGAAACATCCACTCCCGCTTTGAGAGTCTCGACAGCCTCGTTGACGCAGCGCTTCACCTCAGCCTTCATAGTTGCCTCCCCATCGATCAACTTCAGTGCCCTAATCTCGACCTCTTTGAAGCCAAGCCTGTCTTGGAGGCTTCTGACTTGTGTCCTACTTAGGAGCCTGGTACTCCCGCAGACTGAGAGAACCGGTTTGGGTTTTCTTACCCAGAGACCTAGGGGCATCTCACTGGCGAAGCCTGCTGAGCCAACGAACATACGCGTATCCCCCGCAGCTCTCGCGATATCTATGAGGTGTTTCTCGGTTAGCGCGTCGAAGACGGCAATTTCACCTCCATCCTTTTTGAGCGCCTCGATTCT
>JBGPRA010000050.1:0-12648 GCA_041489375.1 Bathyarchaeia archaeon
CCCACTCATCTGGCTGACCATGCCCTATTAGTAGGATGCCCACTCTCTCTTTCGATGTCCCTTGGAGAATCGCGTTGGCTCGCTCTACGAACATCCTGTGCATCGTCTCCGAGTCGTATAGGGGCTTTGTGAAGGCGAGTGAGGCACCATACTCCTCAACATGTAAGGCTTTGACCATTGCCTCACCCTCCAGTGTGTGGTTGGATTGTGTTACGAAGACTTCTGCAACGACTATTCTGCTCGCCCCATCGTTTAAAGCCTGAATCACAGCGACATCGGGGCGGGGGTCGTAGTCGAGGAAGCTCAGGTAAAAGCGGGTGGATTCATCGCCAGAAAGTTGGTATTCCTTCTCTATCTCCTTGAGTCGGAGTACGTGGATCATATAGTGGTCGCTCTTGCCCACCCTTAGGTAACGGTTTCTGAGATTGTATAGGAAGAGGGGGCGAACTAGCCAAGGGATGAAGACTATCCCCTGCTCGTCGAACTCTCTGAACTGCTTGATCCAGTTTATTGGAGTGTAGGTAGGGGATTCGCCGTGGGTGAAGTAGACCACAGCGGTGTGGCCCAGGCCTACATCGTTCTTATGCCGTTTGATCGGTGGGATTACCCGACTTTCATCGGAGGCGAGAACATTCGCGGTCATGACGACGTAGCCACCGAGAAAAGCAACCACAGATAACCCGATCGAGATCAGCATCTCCGTCCAGCTTCCCCAGAAGCCATTGTAGATCGAGAACCCGGTCACGAATACCATGAAACTTGCGTATAGCAGATACGAGCTCATGCGGAGAGGTGGAACGACTAGATAGCCGAGACAGAGTAGACCAGCTAGGAAAGCCAAGGCGGCGGGTATCAGAAACGAGACGGGATCCATGTATAACACAAGCTGAAACGTCCATTAAAATATGCGACTATGAAAAGCAGCATCCTTAACATCCGGAGAGTATACAATACTCAAACTGAAGGTGGAAAGATGACAGAGTACAGGTATCCTAAGTTCCCGGCGATCATACCGGCGATAATCGTTATCGTCATTCTTGCTGGAGTTGTAGTCGTCCTCTCAGCAGCCAGTGTAGGAGTCGGCGATGTTGCGCTCGTCGTTGACCCACTGGGTGGAACCGTGAGCAACCCAGTGGTTGGACCCCGCTGGTTCCTCAAGCTGCCATACCAGAGTATAGTTAAGGTTCCCTACTCGACCCAGTACCTAATCCTCAGCAACACTGATCCAAACGCTGACTTCCCCAGCCTAATGTGCTTTAGTACTGAAGGCATAGAGGTCACGACGGATATCGTTGTGCGCTTTGGAATAGATGTAAACAAGGCCGCCGCCCTCTACCAGAGCTATCCAGCCATGAACTGGGAGTTTACTACAATCAACAGTATAACCTCCGAAACAACGAAGGGTATCACCAAGAACTTTACCTGGATTGAGATCAAGGACAAGCGCATCGAGCTTGCGACTCAGATCCAGGACGCCATCAGAAAAGCCTTGACAGATGAGCCGTCTCTGAAGGGAGCCATAATCAACACTGAAGTCGATCTCAAGAACGTCGGGTTCCCAACGAGGCTCGTTGACGAACTTCAATCTACCGTAGCCGCCCAGCAGGCGGTCGTTACTGCGGAGAACCAGAGGAAGAGCATGCTCATCCTGGCTAACGCGACAGCGCAGAAGGCGCTCATCGAGGCGTCGGGAGAGGCGAGAGCGCAGATAGCTAGAGCGAAGGGTGAGGCTGATGCCATTCAACAGATAATCGCCGTCGTCGGAAAGGAGGGATGGGAAACCTACTACAACATGCAGAAGCTGAAGGAGATCAGCCCCAACATCGACACCCTCATCGTCGGAACAGATGGCAACTTCCTAATCCCCCTTAAGTAAAAAATTCCGCGAATGGGGCTAAAACCCCCACCAGCATCCAGTCACCAGTCGCTCTTCCTGTCAAGCCACGCTAGCGTCTCGGGGTGGATCTCAGGCCAAGTCCTCACGTAGGCCTTTACATTATCAGCGAGCTGAACAGTCTGGTCATACCCTTGCTTCTTTATGAACTCCTGGATCTCCTTCTGGGTCTTCCTCTTCGCCTCCCACTTGTCCTCGTTGGCTACCCTGAAGAGAAGCCGTGTGTAGTTCGCTGCAGCAAGGCGGAGATACTCTAGGTCGACCTTATCGACGGTGTCAAACTTGCTATGACCGAAGCCCCGCCCAGTACTCGTGCGTATGGTCTCTGGGTCACCACCGCTCCCGCAGGGAACGCTGCGGAGGTAGAAGGGCCAGTGGTCACTATATGGGCCGACGCGCTGGAAGTAGGGTAACTCTGCCTTCATCTCCTTAGAGCACTTCTCCATGAAGGGCTCGAGCTCAGGGAAATCATGGAGGATTACCCCCTTTCTACTCTTGCTACCGCCGCTATCGAGGTTGAGCATGAACCTAATGTTATCCATCTCGTCAGCATGCATTGCGGTGTAGTTATAGCTCCCGTATAGGCCGATCTCTTCGGCGCCGAAGCATATGCAGCGGATGCGCCTCTTGAGCTTCTGCTTCACCATGGTGAGGTTCCGGGCGATCTCCATCACAGTCACAGCACCCGAGGCAGGGTCCTCCGCTCCCTGACTGATATCATGACCATCGTAGTGGCTCCCCACGACTACATACTCCTTACTCTTTGAGGTTCCAGGGATATCCGCAATGACGTTGTAGGTCGTGACGTCCATGTTCTTGTCAGTCGTTCTGATCCTGAGGGTGACTTCCCCCTCCCTCTCCAGAGCTCTGACAAGGTACATGCCATCCTCGTAGCTGACGCTTATGGAGGGAATAACTGGGCTGATACCCCCCGTCTGCGGTCCATAGGCGGGATACTGATTCATGAATATCCAGCCCTTCGCCCCCGCGAGCATGCTCCTCATGAACTTTTCGGACCTATGGAGCGACCGCGTCATTCCTAGAGGGTTCGCGCTACTCACCATCACGATGTTGCCATCGCATTCCTTCTTCCGCTTCTCATAGACCTCGACTGCACCGTCACCAAGCCAGACGAGTTTCGCTTCAACCTCGCCAGCGATACTGTGGGGGAGGCTAATGCATTCGATCTCCTTCTTGAACGGGCTCAACATAGTCAGCTTCGCAAGTCCCCTCTTCCATCCAGGGATCTTATAGCTCTCGTAGTGGGCGTCCGTGATACCGTAGCCCTTCAGCTTCTCCACCATGAACTTGACCGAGTCCAGATCACCTGGTGTACCCGGGAACCTACTCCCATGGACATCGCAGAGCACCTTCAGATTATCCATCGGCTCAGACGAAGTGTATATCTCCGAAACTACCTTCTTATCAACCTCAAGCCAGGGGTTACTCAAAACACACGCACCGGAGAATCTGTGTCTGGAACGGATTTAAGATCTTTTAAGAATGTGCAGATTTCGATTCCCCGCTGTTGACGAGCGAGGCCAGAATTCCGACGAGGCAGAGCCCAGAGAAGACGATAAATGCGATGTTTATGCTACCGGTTAGGGCGGAGTAGACTTCGGGCACGATCTCGACCCTCCCGATGAAGACAGCGAAGATGATCATTGTTATGCCCAAGCTCAGCATCTGTCCGGTAAGCCTCATGGTACCGAGCGTAGAGGATGCAACGCCGTAGAGCCTCTTCTCGACCGAGCTCATAATCGCATTGGTGTTCGGGGAAGAAAAGACCGAGAGCCCAAAGCCCAATGCAACAAGACTCGCGCTGACGATGAGTACATTTGTCTGCTCATTGAGGAAGACGAAAGGTATGAGTCCGAACATCGTAATTGCCATGCCTATGGCAGCAACTTTCCTCGGTTCCATTCGGTCGGAGAGCCTCCCCGCTATCGGGGAGAAGACTGCTTGTACGATGGGGGATGCAATCAAGACAAGCCCTGCCTGCTCTGGGTCGAGACCCTTTATGTATTGAAGGTAGAGGCTCATTAGGAAGGTCACGGCGTAGGTTGCGCTGAAGTTAATCAGCGCTGCTAGGTTGGAGAATGTGAAGGCGCGGTTGCTCCTGAAGAGGTTAATGTCAAGAACAGGGTGCTCCGCTCGTGCCTCCACCCAGACGAGGATTCCTCCGGCAGCGAGCCCGAGCAGGATGGGTATTATGCTGCTCGTAGAGGGAATTAGGGAGAAGCCGTACATAAGCGACAGAAGCATAAGGCTGTAGATGATGGTCCCCCTGATGTCGAAGCTCTCGCCGATGGCTTCCCTCCACTCCCCCTTGAGGCGCCAGACCATGAAGAGCACCGCGACGGCGCCTATACCAGCTGTTACGAGGAGTATGCTCCTCCAGCCGAAGGTTTCTGTGATCAACCCACCAATGAATGGGCCGATAGAGAGGCCGACGTAGACTGTGGCAGCGTTTATGCCTAGTATGGCGCCTTTCTCCTTCGGGGGAGTAACGCTAACCAAGATGGCGACTCCGGTCCCGAAGATCATCGCCGATGAAACACCCTGTAGAGCCCTCAGCCAGATGATCGTCAATGCAGTGGGATAGATTCCAAGCAACAATGACGCAATTGTGAATGAGATGGTGCCGTAGAGGAAGACCTTCCGCCTCCCGTGAATGTCAGCTAGGCGCCCAAAGGGCACAAGGAACATAGCTGAAGCGAGGAGATAGGCCAGACTCGCCCAGCTCATCGTGATAGCGTCGAGGTTAAACTCCTTACTGATGCTCGGGAGGGCTATGTTGAAGCTGCTAGAGGCGAAGGGGGTGAGGAAGGAGGTCAGTGTGACGACCAGTAAGACGACTCGTCTGTCCACCTCACCCAACCTATAAGTCACCCCGAGAGCTTGACCTATCGGAGGAAACCCCTAGGCATAAAAGCACTCTGGGTTAGATGAGTGGGGCTGTAACTGCTATGACTCTGACCTCGTCGCAGCTATCCTCGCAGCGGTCAGTGATGGTCTCGAGGGCGTCCATGAACTCGGAGAGAAGAATAGCCGGTCCGATCTCCACGATCCCTGTCTTGAGGCCTGAGATGGAACGCCGTGCCATCTGATACAGCCCATCCATTTGCTCCTCAAGTCTCTCCACCTCATCCGCGGCTTTGAGCGCATCTTGAAATTCCCTGTTCGTCAGTTTCTCAATGCAGTCATCGAGCTTGATCACACAGTTCGTGATTACCTGAATTATATCGCTCGTGATCTTCTTAACGTCGTCTGGCATGTCCTTGAGGTTAAACTCGACGAGGATGCGACCCGTCTCGTTTATCCAGTCGATGACATCATCTGTCTGCCTCGCAAGACGCATCAGATCCTCACGCTCGGATACTGGAAGATCACCCTTCGCAAGCTCACCGATTATCTTGCGCTTTAAAAGGTCCGCCTCCTTCTCCTTAAACTGAAGGATATCGAAGCTCCGCATCAGCTCCTCTCTCTTTTCCTGGAGGGCAAAGTTAATACAGCGATCAAGTTGCTCGATTGCCATCACTGTGGCCTTCGAGTGTTCGAGAATCATGCTTATAGCCAAGACCTTCCGGCGAGTCTTCAACCAACTTTCTAGGGGTTTCACATTATCATCTCCGCTTATTCAAGTGATAGAGCTTTCTCTAAGCCCTCCTCAGGGAGCTTGTATAGTAAGAGGTTTCCCTCTGGGAGGGTCACATATGCCTTGTCTCCAATGACGAGACCCGACTCTCCTCCAGCGATCGGTGTCTTTACTAGAAGTAATACTCCGTTTTCGGCCCTAACCTCATACCTTATAGAGTCTCCTACGAAGCTCGCGCTTACGATCTCGCAAGCCCAAGTATTCACATTTCCTGGCTTAGATGTTAAATCGATGAACTCAGGGCGAATCGCTAGGACGCATATTTCGCCATTATTTGGGGAGAATTCACCATTGATTCCTGCGATTAGAGTTAAACCACTCACATCGAACCGGGGGTTACCCCCATTAGCAGTGGAGAATTCGCTGATCATGAAGTTAGCCTCTCCGAGGAATTTTGCTGTAAATATCTCCTTCGGCCTCAAGTAGAGCTGCATCGGGGAACCGACCTCGACTATCTTGCCCGCCTTCATAACTACTACCCTATCAGAGACGGAAAGTGCCTCCTCCTGGTCGTGTGTGACATGGATCGCAGTTAGACCGAGATCCTTTACTAACTTCCTCAGCTCGTAGCGGAGCACAGTCCTAACCTTCAAGTCAAGGGCTCCAAGCGGCTCATCAAGAAGTAGTAGCGTTGAGCCAGATGTGAGGGCACGCGATATAGCAGTCTTCTGTCTAGCACCTCCACTGAGCTCCTTAGGATAGAGAGAGACGTAATCCTCAAGGACCATCATGTGGAGCATCTCCTCGACCGGTCCTCTGCGATCAGTCGGCGGGACCCCCCTGACCATAAGGCCATAGGATATATTATCGTAAACGTTCATGTGAGGGAAGAGCGCGATCTCTTGGAATACGTATCCTATTCCCCTTTCCTCAATAGGGAGAGGTGTAACCCGGTCACCATCTATTAAGATGTCACCCGCATCGGGCTTAACAACACCGGCTATCGACTTGATGAGAGTCGTCTTCCCGCAGCCGCTAGGGCCGACGATAGAGAGGTACTCGCCATCATTTATGGTGAGGTTAACACCGTTGAGGGCAGTAACTTTCCCATACTCCTTCATCAGCCCTCCTACCCTTACCTCAGGCATTAGCTCACCTCCAGCTCCCTCTGCAGGCCGAGTGTGGGGTACTCATAGACGCGCGTGTTCGTGGGATCAAAACTAATGCTGACCCAGTCGCCTTGTTTGATCTCTGCATTCACCCCTTTAATAGGGACGCGTGCTGCAATTTCGTCGCCATTTGTGAGTTTTACGACGTAGCGGATGAAGCTGCCCAGGAAATAGACAGCAGACACCTCCCCAGATAGCCGGTTTTGTTCATCGCCCCTAGGCTCGGATGTGATAGATGTGTTCTCCTCTCTGATGCTAAGGATGACCGCCTCATCGTTCTCGAAGCTGTAGTCGCTGACTTTAATTGTAAGACCTTCTCTCAGCCTAAGTCTACTACCATCCTTCGATCTACTCTGAACTATAGCCTCAAGGAAGGTCGTGTTACCGACGAAGTTGGCGACGAATATCTGTTCTGGGCGGTTGTAGACGTGGTAGGGCGTGCCTAATTGCTGAAGCCTGCCCTTTCGGAGGACGAGTATTCGGTCTCCTATGATCATCGCCTCCTCTTGGTCATGGGTGACGTGGATCACGGTGAAGCCGGACTCCTTTGCGAGTTTCCTGAGTTCGGTCCTGAGTTCGAGACGTAGTCTTACGTCGAGTGCCCCAAGCGGCTCGTCGAGTAAGAGTAGCTTTGCGCCTGAAGAAAGTCCTCTTGCAAGGGCGACGCGTTGCTGCATGCCGCCGCTGAGCTCGTTGGGATAGGCATCGACTCTCTTATCGAGTCTTACAAGCCTGAGTACCTTCATGGCGGTTTCCTCAGCTAGGTTTTTATTAGTCTCCTTGGCTAAGGGACCGAACGTAACATTTTCGAGGACGGTCATGTGTGGGAAGAGAGCGTATGTCTGTGGGACGTAGACGGCGTTCCTCTCCTCTGCCGCTACTCCGGTAACCTTCTCCCCCTCTAAATAGATATCACCATCGTCAGGGCGAATAATTCCCGCAATCGAGCGGAGGAGGGTGGTTTTACCACTCCCAGTCGAGCCTAGGACACAGAGGTATTCCCGGTCCTTGACCTCAAAGGTCACATCGTCGAGAGCCTTGAGAGCGCCGAAACGTTTTGTTACATTAAGCAGACGAAGAGCTGGCATCTCACTTCTTCCCCCTATAGACTACGAGCCTCAAGACGAGTAGCGACGCAAAGGATGTGAGGACGAGAAATGCGATCCCTAATGCAATATCCGAGTCAGTGACGGGAACCTGGTGTTTCACCCATGATACGAGTAAGACGGGGGCGGTCTTCATTGTCTGCGAGACGGCTGTGGCAGCACCCGTTTCATCTACACTCCTCGTGAAGACGAGTATAGCCCCTGAAAGGAAGCTGTACTTGGCTAGCGGGAGAATTATCTTCCTGAAGACGTGCAGGGGCCTACTACCAAGTGTTCTTGCGGTCTCCTCCATCTCCTCAGGTATACCCTCTATCGCTGCCGCCATAGCTTGAACGAAGTAAGTGTAGGTGATGGTCATGTGGGCAAAGACGAGTATCCAAAACTCTGGAAGGAAGCTGAGGGAGCGCCAGAAGTAACCAAGAGAGACGCCGAGGGCTACGCTGGGTACCATGATGGGGACGTTGACGACGGCGTCGAGTAAGGTGGTGGCAAGCTTACCCAATCTCTTCCTCGCGATTAGTATTGCGATAGGTAACCCCATTGCTATGTTGATGAGCGTGACGATGACGGCTATTACATAGGAGAGAGTCATAGACTGCCAGAAAGTTGACCAGACACCGAGGCCAGAAATAGCCTTCTGCAGTGTGCCATCAGTTAAGGCGCCGATGGCTGGAAACATGATGTAAATAGACGGGATTAATACGAATAATCCGAAGACAAGTAGAGTGACACCGTCTCTGATGTTGACACTCCTCCTTGAGCTCAGCTTTGCTTCCGGACCAGGGTAAACGCTTTTGAAGGGTATCTTGAGCCTGTTCCCAAGGAGGCGTATAAGTGCGAAGACCGCCACCGATGATATGATTAATGTGAAACTAACGAGGACCATCGGTCCCTCTAGGCCAGCATCCTTTGCATTCTTTATAAATACAGGCCCGTTCTCGAAGAGCCCCGCGACAATCACAGTGGCACCAGTCTCCGAGAGTGACCGGGCGAAAGCGAGAAGGAAGGCAGCTATGAGTCCCGGTCTGAGGAGTGGGAGCGTAACAGTCCTCGCTATTGTGAAAGCACGGGCTCCTAAGGTCTTCGCAGCTGTTTCGTAGATTGTGTTGTGTGCCATAAGCTCTCCCACCATAACTCTAACTATT
Source organism: Bathyarchaeia archaeon (assembly GCA_041489375.1). GTDB lineage: Archaea > Thermoproteota > Bathyarchaeia > TCS64 > TCS64 > UBA8941. The sequence continues at coordinate 8,913 of JBGPRA010000050.1, forward strand.
ACTGGGAACGAAAACGCGAAGTGTAATAGGAGGACTAGCAAGAGGCCAGGTGGAACAAAGACCCCGAGGACACTGACTGGGCCCGTTTTTCCCCAGAAGAGAAGCGTGGAGAAACCGAGGGCGACCGTAGGGATGACGAAGGGAATGTCAGCGAGGGCATCGATAATGTTAATCCAGCGCGAGCCTCTCCCGGAGATTATCCATGCAAGTGGTAGGCCAGCGATGAGGTCTAACGCCGCTACTGAGAGGGCGATTATGAATGACCAGAATATCGCCGCCTCGGAGCGGTTCACAAGCTCCGGGTTCGAAAAGACTTGCTCAGCCAACCCGAGCTTGAATGTTATACCGAGAACGGGTGGGATGAGAATGATGGAGATGAGGAAACTAACAGCGAAGGCGTAGACCACCTTCTTAACGATGGGGCGTGAGGAGAGCTTATCAAGTGTCGCCATCACGGACTCGAGCAACCTAATAGCCATCCCCTTTCCCCCATCTCAATAGTATGAACCACCGAATTTAGTTATCGGACGCAGATGTACTGTTTATAATTTCCTTTCATAGAAAATATACCCCACCGTAAACTATGGAAAATATATAGATACAGGGGTCTTCGGTGGAGATTTCTAACTCGCTACTACAGATGTTTGGAAAAGGGATTTAAGCAGATCACCTGAAACCTATTTGGGCTGCCGACTTGAGCGTGCTCATATTCACAGATAACCCGGGAGTACAGGAAGTGAAGCTCGTTGCTGACGAACTAAGGAATAGGGAGATACATGTACGCTCAATGGCACCCTGGGACTTCAATCTCCCAAAAATGCCAGAGCTCGACGCGAACCTCGTATATGCACCAAGTAACATGCTCCATCGCGGAAGCACCTTCGAACTCACGCACCGGCTCCTAATCCTCAGGGAGTTAGAGAGAAAGGCGACGATTGTTAACCCTGTAGAGTCGATGCTCCAGTACTCTAAGGAACAGCTCACAATGCGCCTAACGGGCCTTGGCCTGCCTCACCCAAGGACAATAGCAACAGAAAACGTCGAGGAAGCGTACAGCTTCGCCCATGACCTGCTCGAACGTGGAAGTGAGGTCGTTCTTAAACCGACCTGCGGCGCAAGGGGGATAGGGGTCACGAAGCTCAGTGGAATAAGGAGGCGTGACGACCTCCTCCAGTTCCTCGTCTGGTACACCCGTGAACACGCCGAGGGCGTCTACTACCTCCAAGAGTACGTGAATAACCTTGGCTACGACGTCCGCTGCCTTGTGATAGACGGGAAGGTAGGTGGGAGGGAAAGGCGGTTCAACCAGAAGGACTTCCGATATAACGTCGCTGTCGGTGGCTCTGCGGAAGCGTTCAATGATCCGATCTACGATGACCTTTCTATTGCCGTAGCAGAGGCTACTGAGCTTAAGATATGTGGGGTCGATATCCTACCAGGTGAGGACGGCAAACCATACATTCTAGAGGCGAATTGCTACCCTGGCTACAAGGCGCTCATGGAAGCGACGGGAATACCCATACACGAGAAGATAGCCGACTACCTGCAGAGCCTACTACGCTAACTCCTCCTCCTGCGTGGGTTTCTCGAAGTATCTGTAGAACGACTTAGGCAGCATGTGGTAGTCTGCACCCTCAATTTTGGGCGTAAGATCTACGCTGTTGTAGGTATCCATGAAAAGAACGATCTTTTCCATCTCTCCTCTGTTTTTCAGCCAGTCTAAACCTCCGAGTAGTGTCTTCGAGGTATAAGTTGGGTCGAGTACGAGTCCTTCAAGCTCTTCGCTTTCTTAATAGTAGATACGCACTCTGGCGTAAAGGCCGCGTAGCACTTCCCTATGTAATTCTCAAGCATTATGAGCTCCTCCGGCCTCGGCTTAACTACAGGAACACTTGGGTCCACCTTCCTCATGAAGGTGTTAATGTTCCCAATCATCGATGCGAATTTGCCAGTTGTGATATACCATGGCATAGATACATTGACAGCTGTGACGCGGGTCTTCATCCCCGCAAGCTTGAAACCCAACTGTAGCCCAGAAGCGGTCCCGAGTGACCCCGCTGCCGCGAGGACGTAGTCTGGCTCAGACATCTCCCCCTGCTCAACCTGGTTCCTAATTTCAAATGCGGCGTTAACGTAGCCCATGTTCCCGATAGGACTGCTCGCTCCCCCAGGAACATAGTAGGGCTTCTCACCCCTTAACCCCTCCCAAGCGTAGGTCAGTCCGAACATTAGGAGTTCAGCGGGTAAGTTCGGAGCATAGTGGAGCTCAGTACCGTAATGGTGATCGAGAAGAAGATTTCTACGGACATACTCTGCGTTCGGCTGGTCGAAGACAAAGCCAACAACTCTGAACCCCAAGTCCCTGCCATAGATGGTTGTAGCTAGAACCTGATTCGAGCCCGAACCACCGACGGTCATTAGAGTCTTCCGTCCCTTCTCCTTGGCATCAGCGAGGACCCACTCGAGCTTCCTGACCTTGTTGCCTCCGTATTTAGGAGAACTCTTGTCATCGCGCTTAACATAGAGGTTCTTGAACCCCTCAACCTCGCCTAGTTTCTCGAGTTTCTGGATAGGCGTTGGAAATTCACCGAGGTCTATCCAAGGGATTGACTCAAGACCGCGGTAGGTTTCGAAGATGATTGGCTTCAATGCTGCGCTACGGAGTAAGGTGGGCTGAAGTCTGTTTAAGATTAACCACGTTGAGGCCTATGGGTATCGCGCGCGAATCGGCTATGGTTATATACCCTTTAGCAGTCTTCTAGCTGAAAGGTGTCTGATGATGCCGAGCAAGCCTTATGTGAAGTTGAACGCCGGCGACCCTGACGTCGAGGCTCCGAAGAGTGCAGTAGACGCTGTACTGGAGGCGATCAAGAAGGGCGGTGATTGGACCCACTACGGTGGAGTTGAGATCCCAAAGCAGTTCCGATTAGCTGTTGTAGACTATTACAAAAAATGGATCGGCCCAGAATACAAAGAGTCGCAGGTTATCCCCGTAGCAGGCAGCAGTGCTGCCCTCTACATTGCGATGGCCTCCGTCCTCAAGGAGGGGGACGAGATCATCCTATGGGAGCCAAGCTATAGCAACCACTACGTCATGCTTAGAGATATGGGGATCAAGATGCAGATCCCCGAGCTGCTCCGCGAGAACAAGTACCACATGGACCTAGACAAGCTACCTAACTACGTCACGAAGAAGACAAAGGCAATCCTCGTCTGCAACCCTAACAACCCGACGGGAACAGTCTACAAGAAAAAGGAGATCGAGGCAGTCGGCGACCTGGCTGAGGACAACGACCTCGCTATCTTCTCCGACGAGATCTACCTCCACTACGTCTACGACAACAACAAGTTCGTCGCCCCGAGCACCATTGGGAACCTACGTGAGAGGACGATCAACATCATGAGCTTCAGCAAGACGTTTAGCATGACGGGTTGGAGGCTAGGGTACGTCATAGTACCAGATAAGTACCTTGTGAGCGCTCAGACGGTTGCACGCGTGACGGCACCGAGGCCAGCGACGTTTATCTACTCTGCTGGCGTTGCCTGCCTGCGGAGCGACTTCAAGTACGTTGATGAGAGGAGGAAGGAATACTCCGCTCGCCGCGACTACTTCACAAAAGCGATTGACGACATGGGCATGCCATGCCACAAGTTCGAGGGAGCCTTCTACGCATGGTTCGATGCTAAAAAGTATGGCTTAAAGAGCGACGATTTTATTGCACGGCTTGAGAAGGAG
>JBGPRA010000051.1:0-12647 GCA_041489375.1 Bathyarchaeia archaeon
ATACTGAGGGCACCGGCGTAGAACCCGTAGGAGAGAGATGCGCAGAAAATCCCTCTAAGAGGAAGGCGACGAGCAGGACGATTCCTACAACTGCGCGCGCGGGTTTGAGGCTCATAGTTCTTCTGGGTCTTGGGGCGGCTTGGAGGCTGAGAAGTTGGGGGAAGTTGGGCACCTTGATGTAGGCTACTCAAAGGAGGAGGATTAGGGCGATGGAAAGTATTGATGAAGCGGAATCTGAGGTGGCTGAACTCAGGGGAAGGCTACTCCAAGCGCTAGTGGATGGGCTTGATGAGAAGGACTACAGTATAGTCTACCTCCGTGAATTCTATCAGGGTCATAAGGAGATGGGCCATGTCCTGAAGTTAACAGGAGACCAGCTTGAGAAACTTTCCCGTGGATGGATTAGGCGCAGGTTCAACCCGGCTGGGTGGCATTACGTCCAGATCGGGGATAATCCGCCATCTAGGCCTAAGAAGAGAACCGCGCGCGGGGTTGTCTAAAGGCTTATTTAGGTTTGGATTTGCCGCAAAAATAGGTTTCTGGGACTTTTTGATTTATGCGCGCGCGCATTAATTACAATGGGTATTCTAGGAGTAATCGGAATCGCCTAGCGATAGCTTATTTTAATATGAAAGTCGGGCGCGCGCGCATCGCCGTACTAATAGTCGGTGTCATCGCCTTCAGCAGGTTCGGAAGATCTTAACTCTCCTGTCGCGCGCGCGCCTTCGCTCGGCGAGTGCGTGTGATTACCCTCAGCATGCACGAGTTGCTCAAGAGCGGCCCTGACGAGATACGCTTCCTCCGACGAGACCAGCTCAGCATTAGCAACCCTGAGCGACTCTGAGAGCCTTGACAGGTCATCACGTAGCTGGACTAGCTCAAGCCCCCGCTCGTCGTATATCTCTGCAAAAATAGTGTATCTCCCGTTCAAATCGATGATGACAGCGGCTGATGCCACGGCGATTATGATGAAGCAGGCAACAAGCAGCTTATTCAACATTAAGATGCTGACGCCTCCCCTTCCGGGAAGGTGTTGGCCGGCTCCTCCACGCCCCTAACGAGGTTGACGGTGGCTTTACCGAACTCCGATAGAGTATACTTTCCTCATCGTTCTTGGTTAGTAGGTCCCTCATGTTGTCGAGGTGGTAGTTGAGGAGGCCGTTGTCGATGTTGAGGGTTCTCTGTATCTCCGTATACGTGCTTGGTACTTCACTGAGGGTCCTAAGTATCCTCCGCCTTATCGGATTCTGCATCGCTTTGAAAATAACGTTGTAGATATCCTCCTCTGTGCTCATGACTGTATTCTGTTGTGGCTTGTTTGGAAAGCTTATGAGGCTTTTCGAAAAGAATGGTTCTCCCTCTGGAGTCGTTTGTTCTTATTAATGGGAGAAGGTGTGCTCTCCCAACACCACATTTATGTATATCCCCGTTCAGCTTGTTCTAAACCGTAATGTTGGTGGGCCGGGCCGGACTTGAACCGGCGACTTCCGCCGCGTAAGGGCGGCGTCCTACCGTGCTGGACGACCGGCCCCATCCGGAGAAAAGAGTTTGTAGGTGTTTAAAACCATTAGGCTTAGGTTTAACGATTTAACTAATGTGAAATGCATCGAATATTCATCGACAAGACCCATTATCAAGGGGAGCAGGAATATTTCGCCTTTCCATTCTCGCCCAGGACAGCGGACATCTCCTTATGGAGGTTTTGGAGCCTTTTGATTGCAGGGTGGTCGAAACCCAAATCTTTCGCAAAATTGTCGATTGTTGAGTCAATTCCAACCTCATGAGATCCCTCTATCAGCTTGTCAGCATAACAGACGATCTTCTCCTCGAGGGTCTCGGGGACATAGGTACCCTTTGGTAAGCCATTTCTTCTTGCCTCATCGAGCGTCAGGCCTGCGCCAACGTGGCGCTCTATTATGTGGGCGAGTTCCATGGGCATTCCGAGCCTCCTCGCTGTCTGTCCCCCAACTACACCGTGTTCTATACCATGAGTCTGACCCCTGCCGATGTCGTGAAGAAGTGCGCCTGATTCAACTAGTCTAAGATCGACCCTGTACCCTTTAGCCTTAAAGATGTTGGCTATCCGCACCGCCATTTTGGTGACGTTGATACAGTGCTCGACGACGCCATTGCTGCATCCATTTTCCTTTAGGAGCTGGATGCATTCGTCCCTAGTTGGAAGACTCAGGCCTCCAGCTCCCCCTTTATCTCTTCAATCTTTTTCTCGAGGAACTCGACTATCTCAACATTGTCGAGACGTTGGAGGGGTTCACCGCAGGTCGGGCACCTGAAAACCGTCTCCATGGCTACCTCGAAGGTTGTCTTGGGGCATGTCGGGTTGCCGCAGTGATAGAACTCGTGAAGCCTCTCGAACTCCAGCCTCGTCTCCAGCTTCTTCAAGATCTTCTGCTTCATCCCGTGAATGTACGCTTCAACGAGCTCTGGTTGGAGGCGCCACTGGAAGATAAACCAACCCGTCTCCTTATCCCTAAACCTCTTCGATGTAACTAAGCTGTGGTTATAGAACTTGTAGAGTAGCTTCCTCACGTCGTTTATCTGGATGTTAGTCGCCGCGCTTATGTCCTCTACTGTGATGTCCTGTTTTTCCTTCAGAATCTTGATGACTTCGACGCCCTGTTCACCGCCGAGGACATTGGCGATACTATACAAAGTGTCATCGCTTACAGTCATCAAGGACAGAGATTCTCCTACTTATACTCCTCTTCTATCAACTTAAATGTTAGACTCCCCTAGTGTTGGTTTTTAACTTCTTTCCCTTAGCCTGGGGGAGGACTTTAAGGCGGGCTCCCGGGAACTCGAGTCCGAGTTCTTTGCCCTGGTAAAACTCGTGGAGGAAGATGGCGAGGGCACTGACTTCTGAGTGGGGCTGGTTCGTCACTGCGACATTCCAATGCGCTGTATTATATATCTCACCTGGTACCTTCGCCCCACCGACAATCACAAGCTTCGGTGACTCGTCGAAGCGTATCTCTTCGACGATGTCTTGGAAAGGGATGCCGTACATGGTGAGGTGAACGATCTTCCCCTCCCAGTTCTTCGTTACAGCTTTCCAGCTGTGAATATAGTCGAGTGTAAAGTTGCCACCCCAATCAACTGTAATCTTCCTGATCGATTCTTCGAGGGAGTTGTCCTGAGTTCCCGTATAGTATCCTTTCTCGGAGCCAAAGGCGCGTGCCGCGAGAAGGAGATGCGTGGAGACCCTCTTATCTCTCGACGGTCTATGGCCAAGTCGTAGGACCGCTACTCGTTGATCTAATTTCTCCATTCTGGCGCCCCAAAGAATGAACCACGCAACCGATAAAAGCGTTGAGTCCGCTGCACCATTTTTAAGCAGAGCATCGTATAGTGTCTGGAACACCTTTGGCTGAGCAAAACGAGCCAGTTGAGGCGCTCCCACTCATCTCCAAGAGGAGGATGCTGGGGATAGTCATCCCGCTGATTAACATGCCATTCTTCGTCTTCAACGCTTATCGAGTTATCACATTATACCTATCCGGGGCTCCAACGAACTCTGAGGAACTCGTGAGCAGTGCCATCGTCTTAGTCACAACCCTGGTGCTAGGGTTCATACTCCCCTGGTGGGTCCCGGTATATACCAGCAAATATTTTCTCGAGGAGAGAGGGCTCAGAATCAGCAGGCTGTTCCGTAGAAATGTGCTCCTTCCGTACAGGGAGATACCCCGTGCAGAGGTCTACATCAGGGAGCCCGGCGAGGTCCCCCAGGACGCAATAGACTATACGAAGGATGCCGCGGAGAAGCTAAGAAAAACTGGCTTCAACTTCGTCGACTTCACAAACTCTGAGGCGAACATCGTCCTATTGATGTCGGGTAAGAAGATCTACATGATATCCCCCGCTAAGCCTAAGTCCTTCCTGAAGAGCCTCAAGAAGAGGGCGCCAAAGCTCACCGCAAGGATCGTCGAGCTCAGCCCTCAAGGGAAGAACATCCAGGAGCTCGCTTAGCTGTGACGCAATTATCTGGAGACATGAAGAAGATACTCTCACAGACGATGGTCAAGGAGCACCGAGACGACTACTCCATCGTTTACATCGACCCGGGGGAAGGTGAAAAGGCGCGCAAAGTTCTCAGGAATCTAAAGCCATACTCCTCCATTACTTACACAGTTGATGAGGTGTCCGTCGTGCTCCGATCTATGGACTGGGAAAGCTCCAAAGAGAATTTTAGAGATTATAAGGTAGAAGGCCCTTACAGACTCTTTACCTTCGATATCGTATTAGATCTATCGATTGTCGGGTTCATGTCAGTTGTGTCGACAGCGTTGGCTGAGTCTGGTGTTAGCTTATTCGCCATTTCTACGTATCTCAAAGACCATATACTCGTTAAGAAACGAGACGCTGCTAAGGCGCTTAGTGTACTAAATGGGCTTATCTCCTCAGCTAAAACATGACGGGATACTCTTTCTTTAGTAGCAACCTTAATAGTGGTAGATCCGTCGTTTTACCAGTGTCATGATGAGCATCTCGACCTCGAAGGGTCTCAGTTTCGTTGCCATGATGGCGGCTTTAGGGAACGTCCTTTCATTCATCTCGATTCAGCTCTCACCAATTGTACCATCAATCCCTCTGGGGCCCATCTCCTTCTCCCTTGCATTGGACCTCTCACACCTCGCGACATTCACTGCCTCTCTACTTGGTGGACCCATCGTGGGTGGGCTTACAGGCTTGGTTGGTGGCTCCGTCGCCGCCTTCCAGTTTGGATTCTCTACAGGTAACATAATCACCGGGTTCGCATTACCTTTGGGAAAGGCCATGACGGGAATCGTCGCAGGGGTACTCTTCAAGAGACTCGGTTCGGGACGACTGGAGACCCTAGCTGTAACAGTGATCAGCTACGTGCCCGAAGCCATATTTACGGCATTCATCTTCGTATACCTATACCCAATATACTATGGCCTACCTCAGGCTATAGCAACGGTGATTGCGGTACAGATAATCGTCAAGGCCTTCGTCGAGATGCTCCTCATCGGCGCGATCCTTGCATATATCGCAGGTAGTAAAGGCTTCAAGACTTTCACGACGCCTCTAACAAAGTAAAACGTCTTTAAGCGGTAAAGTCTCTGCCAGTGGCAACGAGCATATACTTAATTGAGCCGTAAGGCAGTTGACTCTCATGGCGTCTACATCACAACTTAATTTATACATTCAGCTAATTATCGTCATTGGATTAACTATCGGTCTGTTTCTCTCGAGAAAGAAGAAATTGGTTCAACATGGTTGGCTGATGTTAGTTCTTACACTGCTTAACCTTGCCTCAATAATCGTGGTCATGACACCGGTCGCTTATCGGCTTCTTATGATGCTAAGCATCTCATCATTCTCACTAATAACAGTGCTACACGCCTTATTTGGACTGGTTGTCCTATCCCTGAGCATGAGGATCCTGCTGGTCTGGCGTTTAAGGAAGCCGGGCTTAACCTGCTATAAAATGAAGGACCAGATGTTGAAGCTCTATCTCTTCTGGGTGGCTGAAGTCATCCTTGGAATAGCTATGTTCTATCAGCTATACATTTGATGCTTGCCGCGTGCGGGGTCTGAATTCTTCCATGTATATGACGTGATTTAAAAACGCTCTCAATTGATCCACAAACTTATTAGGCCTGCAAAGGCGTAGTCCAAAAAACCACATATTTCCCATTTCCCATCATAACATCCTTTTATGACTTGGACGTTGTACAATAAGCGAGCGCCACGGTAGTTGAATAGGACTCGACTATGCTTGGAAGATGATGCAAGGATCAGTTGCTGTGGCTGTTGATTGGCTGGCTGCGGTAGCTTCAACGGTTGATCTGGCTGGCTGCTGGTTGAAGCATCGCGCGCGCTGCGTGGGTCCTTAAAGAATGAGGCATCTAAACGGTTCATTCGGAAAAATAAGTTGAAAAAACAGATCTTAATATAGGGTTTTGGTGGCGCCGGGGATGGGATTCGAACCCATGGGCTCGCAAGGAGCACCAGTTTTCAAGACTGGCGCCGTGGTCCGCTTGGCTACCCCGGCCCTGCTACACATGTCTGAACGCGCTGTAAAACCTTATCGGAGTCCTAATTAGGTTTAGAGAAACTCTCAATGCTGATCTGCTTACTCAGGCTGGTCACTCTGACGCAGACCCTCGGCTCATCACGGCGGATGTATCTCTTCTGCGCATTCTTAGCCACGACGAAGCGGTCGTCTTCGTATGCGACGCCGTTGAGGGCATCTAGGACGGCCTTCTCGAGGTTGTCGAGATCCGGCGTCGTTGGGACCCAGATATCCTTACGCCTAGACTCTGGGCGGTCCATATAGAAGATAATCGACACTTGAATCGGACCGATTAAGGGTTGATTAAAATGCTTTGAAGCCTCCTCCTTCACCAGCTTCTCCCAGACCGCTACTTTCTTCGGGGTGAAGCTCCAGGTCCTTCCGCCCTTCCGTACCGTTCTGGCACGGGCCTTCGGGACCGGATTACCCTTCACCTCGAAGTATACATGCTGCATGCACTATGATGTGTTCAACGCTTAGATGAGGCTTATGCAAAAGTTTCTTTTTAGTGATTTTTTTTGTACATATTCAAAAGAAGGAGAAAATGTGCACGCGCATGTAGTGCCTTCATATTCTTTATCTTGAAGGCAATGTTTCGCGCGCGCGAGTACAAGTATCCATTTGTCCGTTATTCGTCGTTTTTCCTTACCTTTTTTATTTATGGTTTTAAGCGCACCATTTTCTAAACAGGTTAACGCGAGAAAATAAGGCCTAACCCAAGGCGAGAACTACTAGAAGTACGGAGACGAGCCCTGTGAGGTAGACGCCATCAAAGGTCCCTGCGCCACCCATGCTCACGACGGGCGCGCCTAGGTCGCGGATCCTGTGGAGGTTGAGAAAGTCCGCCCCTATGAGGGTCCCAAGCGTACCTCCTATGTAAGCGACTTGAGCTGGAGAGTGGATGGGAGAGATGTAATTGACGAGTAGTGTGGCAAGAACGGTCACAAGGGGTGGCACCATCGCTGGCGTCGCAATACCGAGTCCACTTATTACACTCGCTGATCTGTTCACTACAACGGTGACGATGAGAAGCACCATGGCGATAGCAAGGTATTCGTTGACCGGGTTAATTAGAGCGGGCATAAGAGGCATACCGAGTAGGTAACCAGAGACTACAATAGGCAACACCGCGCCACCGAGGTTTATCATAACGTGTGTCCGGGTCACACCCAGGCCAACACTGGGGATTTGCCAGGTTACCCCGAAGGCGCTTACCTCCCTAACCCTAACCATGGGAACCCTGCTCTCAAGTGTAGCAATTGGGATGTTCACGAAGCTACCAAATAAACTCACAGTGAAGAAACCACCAACCCACTGAGCAGGTATACCTAGCGCTGAGACGAGTAGGTCGCCTATCAGGAAGAAGACAAGTGGCACGAAAATGATTAACATTACAATAAGTAGAAGGAGGTAGACCATACTCACCGGACGGAAAACCGTTCTCCGCTCATAACCCAAATTGATCAATGAACACCAATAATCATAGCCTGAATAGTGTTTCGGCGTTCCTAGTCGTCACCGCCTCGACCTCGGCCTGGGGGGACCCCTTCAACTCGGATAGATGTCTTAATGTCACTAGTACGTCTGAGGGTTCTGAGGGCCTGTTCAAGCTCTTTATCCAGACTGGGGAGTCCGTCTCTATTAGGATGCGTTCTAGTGGTGTTTCAACCATGGCGTTTCTTAACTCTGGGCTAACCTCGACTGCAGGGGTGCAGGATACATAGTAACCGGCGTTTAGGACCTCCCTAAGGACGTCGAGGGGACCGCTATACCAGTGAAAGACGCCCCTCCCGGGGCCGCATTTAATGGCGAGATTCACACAGTCTCTCCAGGCCCCCCGACTGTGTATAGAAACTGGTAGATCGAGGTCCCTCGCGAGTTCGAGCTGCCGAACGTAGAACTCCATTTGCTTATCCCTCTGCGCCCTATCCTTCCTAATCTGTTTGTACCAGTAGTCTAAACCGATCTCCCCAACAGCGACGCATCGCAACTCGTTGGTCTTAATGATATCGAGGGCAGCCTCCAAGTTTTGGTTAAAGAACTCTGTTGGGTGTATGCCGAGGGCTGCGTGTATGAAGCCACGATGCTCGATGGCGAGTTTAAGCGTGGCTTCGATGGTTGGGATTGAGGCGCTGACGGCGACTATTCCCGATAATCCCGCTACTTTTGCCCTCGTAACCACGGAGTCAACATTGGGGAGGTCGGCGACGTGTGCGTGGGTGTCGATCGGTCCCATCGTCTTCGCCTACTCGCCAGAAGCCCACAATATCATTTGTCTCCAGAGCTCAGAGTAGCCTTCCCACTCTACGAACTCTTTTGGGCACCAGTGAGGTCCGATATCGCTCGTCCAAGCAACAGCTCTCCCTTCGTTGTGCTCACCGATCACCAGCAGCGGGTCTTTCTTGACTATGGCGAGGACCTTTGCTCCCTTCTTCGCCTTGACCCGGTTGTAGCCGAGGAGGTAGGGCCATGTCGGCTGGAGACCCGATGTTATCTGGTGTCTTATATTTGACAGGGTTGGCTGAGCTCCCTCAGGGCACTCAACACGATCGTCATAGTGGTCAATCTCTACGGGCAACGCTTCCTCGATCGGCGTTCCACGATATCTCGCCACGCTGTTTATCCCCTGATAGCTCAGGTACCCACCAGCCATGATTAAACCGCCCCGCCACGGACATATTCCTCAATTAGCCGGAGCCTATTCGGCGTCCTCTCACCGTTGAGCCAGGTTCGGGGGTGGAGGAGGAAGGTGTCGGCACCAATGTCGCTGATTATAATAACGGAGTAGTCGCTTAGCCCATCAGCGGTAAGTGGGAAGCTCGCTTGAGCCTCATGCCCCGGCATATGGACCCAGTTCCCCCACCCCTCCATAGCCTTTTTGAAGTAGGCGACACCGGTGTCGAAGCCTCCGCTGACAAAGTGGTCAAAGCCCTTGTAGTGGGTCGTAACAGCGACCCAAGACTCGCCTACGAGAAGCACCTTTCCCTTCATACATTGCACCTGACGAGAATTGTTCACCAGGGGGATAAAAACCGAGGCTTTGTGAAGTGGAGATTAGTAAAAGATTTGGAAGAGGAAGCTAGTCCCTGATGCCCTCTAGGACACTTATGGCGTTCCAGATACGGGTCCTGCTATACATTGGCATGTTAGGATCCTGGCTTATATCCTCAAGGAGCGAGATAGCGTTTGCTGCCCTCGCCGCGATGCTGATACTCTGGTCCATAAGCATGTCCGACGCCTGCTTCGCGGCCCTTCGGATATTCCTTGGGGTCGTGTTATCGTCAGCGATCATGTTCAGGACGCTCTGAGCCTGCTGCAGCTTCTTCCCATACTCTTCTTTACTAGACACAATCAACACCTCTAGGCGCACACGCAAGGCGCCTTGAATTGGCTCAATAGAGATGAAGAGGGGTTAAAAAACCTTCCACTTCATCTACCTGTCATGAACCGCAAGGTAGTCGGGAAGATCAGCGACGCTCGGGAGGATAAGTTCAGGCTTGTTGAATTCCCAGGCTCTCTCGGGGGGAAGGCCGGTCGCCACGCCAATGAAGTGACACTTCGCATTAAGCGCAGATGTAGCATCGATGTGGTGATCCCCCACGAGAAAGACCTCATCGAGGCTGAGCTTCATTAGCTTAGCGGCATGAATCATCGCTTCTGCGTAGGGTTTTGGCTGAGGCGTCTCGCCCCTACCTAGGATTAACTCAAAGTCACCGATCATACCCGTCTTCTCAAGTGCCTTCACCGCATAATTGTGGTGACTGCGAGTCAAAATCGCTAGCCTATATCCCTTCATCCTCAGCTTGTGAATGGCATCTTTTACACCATTAATGCATGTCAGCGTCTCGATGGCCTCTAGCTCCACCTGGTCCATGAGGCGTGTCATCTCATCGCGGAGCCACTGGCGATCCTTCTCCGGCTTTCCCTGCTCCGCCCAGTATTTCTCTGCGTGTTCAAGGATCACAACCGTGGTCATCTTCGGCGTCAGGACCACTATGGGGGCACCGTGCTCCTCGAGGACCCTGATCATATTCTTCTTCATCTTCACGAAGTCCACATCCGAGTGAACGAGAGTAGCGTCGAGGTCGAAGACTATCCCCTTGTACCTACCCAAGCCGATCCCCGAACCATACGGATAACCCAACTTAAATTTACCGTATGATTGCGAACATTTTTCAAAGTTTATGATCGCCCTCAACTTAGACGTGCGTATGATTATCATCGACTACGACATAGGATTTCAGTGGGGATAACTAAATGATGGTGAGGTGTTCGGAGTGTAAATGGTCAAAGGAAATAGATCCGGAGACCCGACTCTCCCTCTCCCATGAAAACAAAGAGATCCTAAATCGTTTGCTTAGGTCAGGTTATGACATTGATGAGTTCCTATTCTGCCCTCACGAAGGTTACCTGGTCTCGAACGTAGGGAAAACTGATTGCGAGAACTGGGAAAATTAACTTCCTGGTACTTTCGATTCTGTCGTTCTCCGTTCTACAATACATTGTGAATCACGTGTCTATAGAGCCGAGGATTAGTTATTGAGAAATTAATGGCGCACGTATCCTGTGATCCATCTATTTAGATTCTGATTTATAGAGAAAGATCTCCTCGATTCTCGTTTCGAAGAAACGAGCCAGCTTGAAAGCGAGCTCTAACGAGGGATCATACTTATCGTTTTCAATCGCGTGAATCGTCTGCCGAGTGACACTCAGCTTACGCGCGAGATCCTCCTGCGTGATGTCCTTCATCGCCCTCAAGACCCTGAGCTTATTCTCCAAAGTCTTCAGCCACCCAATCGCCCAGCATAATAGTATCTAAGTAGGGCGTTTATGCCTAACACAACGTTGGCTAGTATTGCTAAAACGTAACCAGTCTGCTCGAAGTCACCAAAACCCTGCCTTCCCAGGAAAACCATCGATAGACCCACCACAGCCAACCCAATAGTAGTAAGAGCAAGCGTCGCCGAAGCTGCCTTATTCTGGATCAGTGTCGATCGCTCGTCGTACGTCACTTCGGCTATGCTCCTCCTCGAAATTAGCAAGGCAACCATGCCTATAGTAACGCCAGCAACGGCGATGAAGATACTATTCTGCAGGATTGCATATGCGACGACTACACCGGTCAAAGCCGCTATCGCGGATCTCATTCTCCTATATGTATCAAGCTTCATACATCATCATGTAAAGCATACTATACAAAGTGTAATATATACTTTACTAATTGTAAGCTATGCTAGACATGACGCGTGCGAATTACTCGTCGCAAGCATGATTTCGGGAGGACGCGTAGAGGTCACTGCGTCCCCAACTTCCCCTCCCACATATCCTCAAGGAGTTTCATAGCGAGTTCCTTATTCATCTCCCGGACTGCGTAACTGAACATGACTTTAATCCATGGGATGGTTACCGTCTGCTCCGCGAGTTTGGGCAACTCCTCTCTCTTGATCCCCACCTCTCTAAGAGTGGTGGGTAACCCTACATCTTCGATGATTCTCTTCACAGCGTATACAGCTTTATAGGCTGCCTTCCTAGCTGAAAGTCCCTGGACGTCTTCTCCCATTGCCTCAGCGATTAGGGCAAGCCGGTCTGCGGAGACAACTACGTTGAACTCCATCGCGTAGGGTAAAGCGATGCCGCAGGCTATCCCATGTGGGATTTTGTATATTGATCCGATGAGGTGACCGAAGCCGTGGGCCTCTATATCCCCCGCATTCATCTCTGAAAAAGCCTCGGTCAGAGTTGCGAGAGCCATATTGTATCGAGCTTCGATATTGTTACCCTGATACACCGCTGTCCTGAGGTTTGATGAAATGATTCTGATCGATTGAAGCGCCAAGGCTAGGGTGATTGGGTTCGTGAACTTCGTGAGTGATGACTCTATAGCGTGGGCTAGAGCGTCTATCCCCGAGGAGGCAGTGAGTCTCGGCGGCATACTTGCGGACATGGCGGGGTCGACAATCGTCAGCGTTGGTATCACGTAGGGGTGCTCGAATACTGCTTTGATGCCTGTGCGGTCCTTGATGACGGCATCCCACGTGATCTCAGCTCCTGTACCCGCGGTCGTCGGTACGGTTATGCAGGGCAGTGGTGGGTTAGTGAACACCTTCTTCCCCCCGACGAAGTAATCCTCTGGGGGACCCTCATTTCTCGCAAGGACCGCTGCGGATTTAGCTACGTCCATGCAACTCCCTCCGCCAACGCCGATGAGGAGGTCGAATCCACCTTGAACTATGTGTACCAGCAACTTCTCAACGCAGGACAGAGAAGGCTCAGTCTCAACCTGATCCCAGACCTCCGTCTTGATCCCCTCACTCAGCAGCGACTCCTGAACCTTACTAGCGACGCCCGCCTTCAACACGCCCAGGTCTGTGACTATTAGCACATTCTGTGCCTTCATCATCTTAGCCTCTGCACCGATTTTTTCCACGACGCCTAAGCCGAAGAGAACGTGACTCGGCATATGAAGCTCAAATGACTTTAATGGTTCAATGAATCCCGACAGTTCAACCATGTCATTAACATTTTATTCATCTAATATCTGCTTTTCTTTGAGCACATGAGCTGAACTTTTGGCATCTAATTCTTAGTAACG
>JBGPRA010000052.1:0-12510 GCA_041489375.1 Bathyarchaeia archaeon
CGCGCTTATACTCCATGCGCGCGCGCATTAATCTTAATCTTGTTTCAATCTATGCGAAAAAAGTTATGGCATTTTTCCAACAAGGTCCTTAGTTATTATATGACCATGACTATTTAAAATTCGGTTGTTAATATTTTCTTTTAACATATTGTAATTATATAGGCATACTGCATAACGATCAGAAGGAAGTTGACGCCCCACAGACTCCTCATACTTTACGCACTCCTCACCAAAGCCATTCTCAATTAAAACACCTGCTTCACCAGAGACTACTAATCCAACAAACCCAGCACCCTTCTTCTCTCGAACCAGCCTCTCCATATTAATCCTCATGGTTTCGGGTTCGGCTTTTCCCTTTCTCAGATACCATTCCCGAGAAGACATAACTGTGAATGCCGCTTCAGGTATCGTGTCAAGGTCTATACCATATTCTTTGATAGCCTTAACATCAGAATCTAATTTATGCTCTGATGCAAAATAGGCCCCTGCATATCCTCTCGATAGACCCGTTTTAATGAACGGAAACACTATCTGACGCTTGAACTCATTATCGCTATACAAGCACAAAACGTGGGCTCCAGGCTTCAATCCTTGAATATACGTTGAATATTCAGGCACTTTGGAAAGCTGGCTGCGATAATCACGCATTATTCTGGCTAGCAGTTCTCCACGGTCGTTTAAACGATATTTCCTTTGTTCGGTGTCGAATTCAACGAATTCTCTTAATGTTCGGAGGTGGTAGCCGAGCTTGCCGTGGTCACCAACGTCCCCTATGCTGTTCTGTATTTGGGTAAAAGACATGTTCTCTTTACTTAATGAATCAATAATCTTCCTTTTTATCGAGTTAGTCATAGCCCTGTGAATTTTATCATCCCAATGAGAAGCGTTATTCATTATTTAATCTTGGATTATTATTGTATTCGGTTAAAAGGTTATGGTGAAGGTGTCTTCACCTTGTTGGGATGTCCCACGGCATTAATTAGTGAAATTAGTAAAGCTATACAACAAGCGTAGCTGTCTCCCCCCCGCCCTACAGGTGCAACGTGCAGGGAATGCAGGATATTGGGTATTAGTCGCTCGGTATCAGTTTTTTGAAGCCCTGAAAGGCAAGGATGTAGAAGATGCGATCTAACTGAAGCGATTCAGAGTAAGCCAGTCGAAGACGTAATTTAGGATCAGCTCCCGAGAAACCCAACGACTTCAGTCGTTGGATGAATCGGGTACCTCGTCAGTGAAGTTTCTGAAGCCACTTTCGCTCAACCCCATAACCGCAGCCTAAGACTCACTTAAAAGCACAGGCAAGCCAACGCCTTCATGATGCTTCTCAGCTACAAGTACCGCCTCAAACCATCAACCGAACAGGCAGCAGCGCTTGAGGAGCAGCTACATCTCTGCAGATGGGCATACAACACCCTACTCGAACACAGCTTCAACGAGCGCAGGTCGGGGCGCGGGGCCCCGACGCATAAGGCGTTGACGTACCTTCTCCCCGAGATGAAGGCCGTGAAACCCGATCTGAGCAACGTCTTCAGTCAGGTGCTTCAGAACGTGGCGAAGAGGGTGAGGTCGGGTTTCGAATCCTACTGGAACAGGAAGAGTGCGGGGCTGAGGGCGCATCTTCCCCGGTTCCGGGGTGAGGACAGGTACGGTAGCCTGACGTATCCCCAGCTCGGGTTCCGAGTCGAGGATGGGTGCCTGAGACTCTCCAAGATCGGTGATGTGCGGATCATCGTGCACCGTCCCGTCGAAGGCAGGGTCAAGACGTTGACGGTGGCGCGGAGCAGGGCGGGTAAGTGGTACGCCGCGCGCGCGGCCGGTTTACTGCGCGGAGTGTTTCAAACGACATCGGCCGGCGCACCTCAGACTAGAGTAGCTACCCATGAGTACGCGCACGGTAAGCTGTCTAGAGGGTTTAATAAATCGCATTCCTAAGATTAGAACAGGCGAATTACATGTCTTTTTGTTCAAACTGCGGTAAAGAGTTGGACGCTGAATCGAACTTCTGCTCAAAGTGTGGCGTGAGAACAGAAAATGGCGTAAAAGCGGGTGTCGCCATCCCCTGGGCTTCGGACCCACATTGGAGGCAGGAGATGGACGTTGCCCTGCAGAAGGCGTCGAAAGCCATCGACGACGGTGTGAAGATTGTGCGGGAGACCTTCAGAGATGTTGCAGGTGAGGTGGAGAAAGGAGTGAAGCAGACTCGCACGAGCATGAAAGAAGGCTATGTTGAGTGTTGGAACTGCGGCCAGGAGAGTACTAAATTCGCAAAGTTCTGCACCAATTGTGGCAAGGAGCTCTAGGTTCGTTATCGCACTCGCTAGAATCAGGGATTAATGTTTGGAGCTCGCGCGCACGACTTTGCATCGGATGGTCTACACTACGTATCTCTCCAGATAAAGGATGGCAACAACATGATTCTGACCAGCGACGCGATAGCCCTAAACCCGGGTGGGGTGGGTCTGGGCTACACTGAACTAGAAGAAATGTGCCTGAGTGCGGTTTATTAAGAATGAATCCCAAAATTTCTATATGAAGAACATGGAAATTATGGAAGAAAATCCGTATACAACAAACTCTATTTATCAAGAAGAGAAGCACAGATGTTTAAAATGCGGTAAAAAACTGACGTCCTTTATTGCCTATATTCCATTAAGAGGAGAGGCTTGTATGGAATGCTACATTGAAGCTGCTGAGGAAGATGAGGAGAATAGAAGTCTATGATCTCTTTTAAGAATAGATATTCTACTCGGTTAGTCAAAATTGTATATCCTCTTCTAAGTTCTTTCGCGTGCGAAACATCAATAGGAGGCAATTTACTATGAGTTATCAATGTATCGAGTGTGGAGGAATGTTTGATTTTTCAAAAGAATGTGAGAAAGGAGACATATTTAGTTGCCCCGACTGCGGAGTCGACTATGTAATAGAGTTAGGTGAAGAGGGTAAAAAGCAAGTAAGAGAGCTTAACCTGGAAGAAGAAGACTGGGGCGAATAATTCCATTAACATCCTCCCATTAATTTCGCGCGCGCTAGCCTCCCTCTCCTCGAACTAGATGGCCGATGTCAGATGCCTAGGACCCCTCTGATGATGTCTAAAACAGACGTGGATGTGACAATAGATAGTATCATCTTATTGGTCTTTGGGTCCACGACCACGTACCCCGTCATCTTCACCGAGGAGAGTCTCCCTGTTAAGCTAGGAGAAACCACCTTCAAGCCGTTGAACTGAATATTCAGGTCCACTCGAGAGTTCTGTCCCTGTGGATTGATGGTGACGTCTATGATGGCGGATGAAGCGGCGATCCTCGTTGAAAGTTCTGTTGAGGTGAAGTTGAAGTCCTGGATTGTCAGCGATATGTCTCCTGTGGTGTTGGTCAGGCCTGTGGCAAACGCCATGTACGCGGGGTTGACCGCGAGGTCGTGAGGGACCTCCATCTGCAGGTCGACCTTACTGACCTGAATGGGCCATGCACTTCCGAAGGAGACTAGAATTACCACGATTAGAAGTATTGAAAGGGTAATCGACCTTTTATTAAGCTTTGGTAACAATTAACTCAATCATTATGAGGTATCTCTCACTTAAAAGACTGAGGAAGCCCACTCTTCGCGCGCGCGGTGATTGTGGGCGTCAGCGCACGCGAGTTTGATGTTCTTCTATACATTTATGATTTGCTGAACAATCTTCTTCTACAATACTTCGATATTATCCTCTAACTATCTTTAAAAGTTAAATATACTTCTTAGATTCGATGACGTGTGAACTACCCATGACTGAAGTCATGGGCTTCCTGAATCACCGAGGCGACATGCGCATCTCCGATAAGACGCGTATTGGTCACCTCTCCATCAGGCGTGTATTCGGCTCGTCCCAAGCCTATCTCAAGACCACGCTTGAGAATGTTCCTAGCGGCGTTCACATCCCTGTCGAGCACAAGCCCACACTCAGGGCATCGGTGGATCCTCATGGACAGATCCTTCTCCACCCTCACACCGCAGCCAGAGCAGACTTGGCTGGTTCCACGGGGGTCGACGAACGCCGTCACACCCTCCGACAGTCTCGCCATGTAGGTCAGAGCGTTCCTCAACAAACCCCAGCCAGCGTCAGCTATGCTCTTGCTCACGCATCTATTCCTCTGCATGTTCTGGATCTTCAGGTCCTCAACAAATATCATCTCATACCTATTCACGATGCTCCTCGCCGTCTTGTACGCATAGTCTCGCCTCTGATTAGCCACCCTCTCAGATAGCCTAGCAATCTTAACCCTCGCCTTCTCCCGGCTCCTCGAGCCCCGCTTCCTTCTGCATTGGATTCTCTGAAGCCTACCAAGCCTCTCCTCAACCACATGATACTTCCTCGGGGCCTCAATCAACGTTCCATCGCTGAGGGCAACGAGGCTGCTCAACCCCAGGTCAACTCCCACCGCTGGGAGCCTGTCCCTAATAGGCCTAGCCTCAACCTCGCAGGCGAACACGGCGTACCACTTCCCCACCCTGCTCCGCCCAACCGTCAACGTCTTGACTTTACCCTCGACGGGCCGGTGCAGCTTCAGCTTCAGGTCCCCTATTTTGGAGAGGCGGAGTAAGCCGTCGTCTTCGAGTTGGAACCCGAACTGGGGATAAGTCAGGCTACCGTACCTGTCCACGCCTCGGAACCGAGGAAGATGCGCCTTAAGCCCCGCCTTCCTTCTGTTCCAATACGACTCGAAGCCGCTTCGGACCCGTTTGGCGACGTTCTGAAGCACCTGACTGAAGACCATATCCAACTCAGGTGTCTGGGCTTTCATGATGAGTAGTAGGTTTTGTAGGCTGAACTGTGTGGAGGTTCCCCTGCCCGCCTTCCTCTCCTCATAGCAGTGGCTGAGGAGCTTATTGTATGTCCACCGGCATAGCCGTAGCTGCTCCTCTAGGGCTGCTTTTTGGGTATTGGTAGGTTTTAGGTGGTACTTGTAGCTGAGGAGCATCAAGGGGCGTTGGCTTGCCTGTGTTTTTAAGTTAGTCTTAGGCTGCGTTGATGGGGTTGAGCGAAAGTGGCTTCAGAAACTTCACTCCCGAGGCACCCGATTCATCCAACGACTGAAGTCGTTGGGTTTCTCGGGAGCTTATCCTAAATGCGGTGTAAAGCTCACGGACTTCATCGCGTATATCCCAGGTATAGGTGAGGCGTGTATGAAGTGCTACACGAAGTACGCGCAGACGTATGCGAAACCCTAGGCTACCGCGCGTCGTGCCCACGTGTGGGCTTCCTCCTGAGGAGGACCCGGATCGTTAAGGCGGCGAGGGCGAATATGCCTCCGGCGACGTAGGTCAGTAGGGAGGACTCAATGGGAACCATGGTATTGATCGTTGCCTCGTTCTCCGCCGTCGTCGCCTCTTTCTCGGCAACCTTGGGCGAGACGGCTTCCTGTCCGCCTGTTGGTTTTTGGGTGATGGTGGGCGCGACTGCTTCCTGTCCGCCGGTTGGCTTGAGGGTGATGCTTCTCGTTGCGTCTCCTATCTTGGCTGTGAAGTCGCCAGCCGATATCGCCTCTGTGTCGTAGCTGAAGGCGTATCTTCCATCGGGTCCCATGGTGACCGTCGTCGAGGCCGTCACGCTTAGTTTGACGCTGGTGACTCCCGGAGCGGCCTGCCCGTAGATCCTCGCCGTGTAGGCCCCGGGCGGGACGCCTCCCTGGGAGACCGTGGCGACGCCGCTGCTCGCGTCTGCGCTCTTGGTGAACCAGATGAGCACCTTGACGGCGACGTTCAGGTTCAGTACGCCTTCGGTTTCGACGGTGAAGCTGTTCGGGGTCTGCGGGACGTTGACTCCGTTGAGGGGGAGATCGTATTCTCCGTTTGAGACCGGCAGGGTCTTCGTGAACGTGATCGTTATTGGTATGCTCTCCTCAGGGGACGCCTTTATCCTGAGTGTGACGGTGTCTCCCTGCATGGGTTCGGTGGGCTCCACCTCGATCTTCGTGACGTTGCAGGATGCGACGGGTATGAGTGCGGCGAGGAGGATCAGGGTTGGTAGCAGTCTGCGGGGCATCCACTGGATCATTGTTGCCGACCATTAATAGGTTATCGCGTGCACTGGTACACCATTCGTGCGCGCGAATTCTCAATAAATGATGGGAGGAATAAGATAGGATCAGGGTAGTTGCGAGGGCAAAACGGTTATTAATATTCATTCAAAATAATACACGAGGTTGCTATAATGGATCTGTTCTGGACCGTGGCCGCGATTCTCGTGGTTCTCTGGCTACTTGGGTTGATTGGCAATATTGGAGGAGGCTTAATCCACGCGTTACTGGTTATAGCAGTAATCGTTGTACTCATCAGACTCATCCAGGGAAGGAATGTAGTTACAGGGTAAGTGAATGCATGCTGAATCGATGATGAAAACGGCCTATGCGATGGTGAGGACTTGATATCACTCGATCTTTTCTTAACAATGTTGTCTTCACTGCTTCTTAGCCAGGTGGGGATCGGCTTAGAGACCCTAGTGGCGGCGGGTGTCCTCGTTTTAATCGGTTTAATAATAATCATGGTGGTCGGGGCTCTGCTCTTCCTTGTTCCAGCAGCTATCGTAGCTGGGGTCGTGTGGTATTTCACTGGTAATGAGCTCTACGCCGGTTTAGCCTTCCTCGCCATAGCGGTTATCTCTCTAACTAGGAAGAAATAGAGAATATTCGAAACCCATTTCTTTTTCGCGCGCGCTGCGCATGACAAAAAGGGTATTGTTTATTTATCCTGTCTTCATGGGTTGCCAATCCAAGTTGGATCCTATATTCGGGTTGTAGCTAGGGTCGTCTGCTAGTATGTACTCGCCTAAGCTGTTGGTCCAAGCGTTATTGTACCCTGAGGGTAACTCAACGGTTTTCTCAGCGATTGGGTCGTAATATGAGTCAACACCCAGTATCCCGTGGGTGAAATCGTCCACGATCTTGTCGTTAGCCGCCTGACGATCCTCCCAAGACTTCAGGCTGTCCTGGCTTATCTCGTCACTCATCTGGCTGAGCATATTGCTCAGCTGGCCGATGCTCTTGATCTGCTGAATCTGCTGCTTGATCAAGTATAAGACCAGCTGATCGTATTTATTCTGCCATTTTATGTTGATGACCGCGGAGAAGGCGATGGTCTGCAGCGTCTTCGAGTTAGCGTCGAGCTTGCCCTTCACCGCCCGGAATGATGAGAGGTTGCTGAGGAACCAATTGTTATTAGTCGCTGAACCGACGGGGGTCTTCACTGACTGGATAACGCAGTATATCTCGTCCTCCATCTGGACGCCGTTGAGCATATACTCTACCCTTATTTTCCCAGCTTCTACTCCATAGGACATACCTGAGGAGGAGTCAGTTCCCTGCCCCGGGAATAGCTTCGCGAGTTCAGGTAGTTTCTCCTCACTGATGTACTTGAGGTTAGTCACGTCTCCCCTATACATTGGAACCACTATCTGCTTGAGCGCATTTATAGGCCCTAGGGGTTCCATAACGAATGCCCCGAAGTATCGAGAACCAGGCGGATTCGTGTACTGGACTAGGGGGTTATTAGTCCAGAACATTGACTGATTTGGGAATCCTTCGAACTCCACTGTGCCGTTAGGGTTGCGGACAGAGAACTGGGCAGTTGCGGGCATAAGAGGGTTATCTAGTAGCCAGGTGACCTGTCCATCAAATGTCCAGTCGGAGGGAATGAGTATGTTGAAAGCCTCGATGCCTGTTCCCTGAGTGTCTATGCAGATCGCCGTCTTGTACTTCATAACTTTCACCACCTTTGTGGGGGGTGTTGTTGTCTGCGTTATGCCTCCGGTGTTAGTTGTAGAGGTGGAGTTTCCCGGTTTTTGCTGGAAGACAAAATACGCTCCACCAGCAAGTATCAATACAATGACAGGAATCAGAAGTATTGCCTTATTCATAGTCCGTCAAATAACGGTTAGTTAAGTAATCTATAAATAGTCTAGTAGATCGCCGTCACCGTCACGCTTGCCGCGGTCACCAATACCCCAATCGTCTGAACATCAACCAATCAACAATCACAGGTAAGAGTCAGGTGGAAGTTTGGATAAGACTATTGAGAGCGAGTTCAATGCCTGATTCTAAGTAAATCGCACTAAGCTCATGACACCTTCATTGCGCACTGCTAAAGAGTTATCTTTAGAATAAACCTTATCCGCGCGCGCTGAGGAGGTTGTCGAATAAGTTCATGAAGAGCTGTGCTTGTCGAGTCTCAAGATTATGCTGCTGTGCCTTTAATGCTAGCTCTTGAGTTTCTTGCTCCTTCTTCCTCGCTTCATCTGCTCGCTTGTTCGAGTTGATGTAGCTCCTCACCCCAATCACAGCCGCTGTGGCTGCACTCATCACACTAATTGTTTGGAGGATTAACCCAATCTCGGCTAGTTCGACCATAGAATATCTGGATTAGTATCAGGTGGAAGTGAGGATAAGGCTATGGGGAGCGCGTTTCCATTTTAATTCCCTTCTCCTTCCTTATCCGACTCATCTCACCAGCAAGAAACTCGAATCCATCCATAAAATCTGGTGCTGCCTCCCCCAATTTCTTATACTCATTAAGAATGTCCCTCCACTTCGACCACTGAAAAATTATATATTGCCCAAAAGTTTCGTAAACAAGATCTACGTCGATCAGCTTCTTCTTCACCAACACCCCCATACCATTAAACCAATTCCATACTCTAATACGCTTAACATAGCTCTCGAAGTTCACAGATGAGTCGTATTTTCGTCTAAAATCATTAAAATCGGTCCACTGTAAATCGCCTACCTCCTGACCAATTCTAGGCATTTCGTCTGTGGACATGTCTCTGTAGAGTCCCATGAAGAGCGTCGATGCCTCGCCTTGTCTGCGTTTTTAGTTGATATCATGTAGTTGAGGGCTGCGAGAAGAACACCCAATGCCCCAGCCACATACGATACGGACTGTAACACAACTAGGTCAACCATACACTTTTCACTGATTACAATCAGGTGGAACTCAAGATAAGGCTATGGAACAGTTCACACACTAAAAAGGGAACCAATCACGCCAAGGCCGTGTTTTATTACTCTTACTTGTGAAAACGTAGATGAAGGCGACAAGAACCACCGCTGCTCCCAGCAAAGTGAATATCGGCGTGTCGCGCTCACCCCACCCCAAGACTAAAAAGAATACACCAATCAGGGACGCGACGAGGGCAATCAGTGTATTTGCATCGTCCTTGTTCATGTTCTCAACAACTTGTTAGATGTTCACGGTTAAGTATCGGGTGGGACTCAGGATAAGGCTATAGCCAAAAGACACCTAACTTCTAGAGCATACTTACTCCTTTTGTAAATAATTCTTTTCAAAAAAGGCTAAAAATACTCGAACAAGATTAATTCCGGTGTACAGCACGAACAATGATCAATGCACGTGCATGAAGGAATAATGCTTGATCACTAGACACTGGCGTTTAGGGGGCCAAATCTTAGCCCTTATCTTAATCGTATGGGCAGTCACCACGATAACCATCAACTACGGAAACCAGACCACCGAGGAAACAACCGAAAAACCAAGAGAATTACAAAACGTGACATTCGGAGTAATCGTATCCGACGTAAACGCCAGCGCCCGCTACATCTACGCAGTAAACACAGCCATCCAGGATCTCAACGACTACTGCATCGCCAACGAAATACCACGAAACTTCACCTACAAGTCAATAATAACAACGTACTCGAACACCTCACTCACCTGGATTCAGAAAATGAAGAAGGAAGGTGTACAGATCTTCTTCGAAAGCCCATTAAACTCGCCGATATGTAGTTCGGACACCTACATCAATGTCAATAGCCTGAGCATGGTCGGAGCCCCTCAGGGGTACGGGTTCTGCCCAAGCCACAATCGAATCGACTTCATATACAGGGTAAGCCCGAATGAGACGGAGAATACCTCAGCCCTGCCAACCATGTTGAGGGTGAGTGGAGTCAAGGCCGTGATCGTGATACAGCTCGATGACGGCACGGCGGATCGGATTCAGAAACTTGTAGATGAGCTTCTAAGAGACGAGACCACGGGGATAGAAGTTTCCCGAGTAGTGGAGATAGGCTTCACGGAGGCACCGCAGGAGGAATACATTGAGGCGGATCGGCGTAACTCGGAGTCCCTCATGGCTGAGGTCTCCAGCACATTGGCCGAATTGTCGAAGACGTATCCGTTGGATGAAGTGGGCATACTCTACGCGGGGCTTACAACTAATCCTCGGCACATCGCAGCTGTTGGCAACCACCCAGATTTGTTGAATGTGACGTGGTATGGTACATCTCACCTGACAATGAGCCGGGGGTATCTCACCGCCTACGGTAACGTGACTAGTCGTATCCACTTGCTGAGTCCTCAACCGGAGCTTAGTTTGGGTGAGAATCCCGTTTATTTGAGGCTTGAAGCGGGGTATGAGGAGACAGCCGATTATGGGTTGGATGAGGTAAAGCTGGGGGTGGCTGAGGCGTCTCTTTATGATGCGTTATGGGTGGCTGCTCGCTCTGTTATCAGAGCGGGGTCTACTGATGCTAAGGCTATTCAGGGGGTATTCATCGATGAGGCTGGTAAGTACTCTGGGGCTACTGGGCGTATCGTCCTCGACAAGAATGGCGACCGGATCAAGGTGGATCAACTGATCTGTGGCTTCTACTTAGTTGAGGGGGCGCCGCAGTGGATCCCTGTGGGGCGGTTCTACGCAGAGAAAGGAATAATTGAACTGCTTCATTGATCACACGCTCCTAAACTCATCTCCTTTACTCTTGTGATGAGTGAACATCAACTATTCAATACAAGTTTGGTACCGGGTGGAACTCAGGATAAGACTATCTTCCTATGCTAACAAGTGTCTTAATTAGATCTCATCCAATCTTAAGGTGAGGCGGCGACCTTCTTCCTAACTAATTCTGGGTGCTGCTTCTCCATGATACTCTTCACCTCATCGTAAAGGTACTCCCACCACTCCAGCAACTGAGGCCAGTTCATCTTCACCCTCCAATCCATAATAAGGGGTTCAAACCTCTCCCACGAAGAGACTACGTGACCCGACATGAGATCATCCACAAGAGTCACGTCAACGAGTCCTCGCTTGACCAGTACACCTATGCCCTCGAAGAAAGTCGCTACAAAATCAAACTTCGAGAACTCTTCAGAGTTAGAGGACCCGTACTTTGAATTATAATCTTCTAAGCTTTTCCATTCCCAGACGTGCATGATATCGTTCCACTTCGACTTGAACTCGTAACTCGTGAAGGTTGTATACATCTGCATGAAGAGTTGCGCCTGCCGCGCGCGCGCCTTGAGTAAAGGTTGAATGTTAAGCGTGTGCTTGACTCACTCAACACGCGTGCGCGTCGTTAATTCCCGTTGAGCGCAAATGTCGCCAAAGAAGTTTAAATGCATGTGTATGCATTGATTTTATCATGGGGACCACCACTATCTCGCTTAGCGAGGAGGCATACAGCTTGCTCAAAGCCCAGAAGAGGGAAGGGGAGTCCTTTTCAGACCTGGTACTACGAAAGTTCGGTAAGGGTAACCCCTCAGCGATATTAGCCTATATTAATGAGAGGAAGCCGAACGTGGATTTGGCGGACTCAGTCGATAAGGCTAGTGAAGATCTGGGTCAAAGCTTGAAACTCCGGAAGGCTGAGTTTTAGGATGGTCTGCGTTGATACCAGTTTCATCGTCGCCATCGAGCGTCGACAATGTGGAGCGCTTAAAAAGTTGCAAGGACTTGCCGACCGCGGGGAAGTAGTGTATACCACCGCGGTTAGTGTTGCTGAGTGTTATCGCGGTGCATATGGTTCAAAGGATAAGGCGAGGGCGCTGAGGGATGTCAAAGAACTTCTTGATCTGTTTGTGATCCTGAACCTAGACCATGATTCAGGTAGGATTTGGGGGGAGTTAGCTGAGTCGACGAAGTCGTACATGATCGGTGATCGGGATCTGTTCATCGCTAGCATCGTCTTAGCTAATGGACAGCCCCTTGTGACTAATAATAAGAAGCATTTTGAAAGAGTACCCGGTCTTTTACTTGAGGATTGGCAGTGACTGCGTGTTATTGGTCACGATCCGTTCCTCTAAGGAAGCACACGCCTTCCACGTTTGAAATCGCAGAACTCATTCAAAGATACCGGCATTATTTGATAGATTAAGAGGCGAGGTCCTTAATTCTCAGGCATTGAACCCCGTATTTGGAGGCGCGCGCGCCTGCTGAGGCCCCGGAGGATCCTTTCAACCCCGTTAAAACTGCTGAACACAGAGGTTTACAATGATGGGCCTGAACCAGAGATGTAAAGAATTGGGAGATGAATGTCTCCACTTTATCCTCTGCAGGATAGGAGGTCGCGCGCGCTGGCTTGTCCCGAAATTGGTTTAGGATGGTTTTAAATGGTCTTAATTCCCCTCACAGGATTTAATGGCAATCCCGGGCATATCACAAACCCCTCACCTTCTCGCAGAAGCCATCCCCTCAACTCTATGGAACAAGCGATCCGTCGAAACACAGAGGAAACCACACCC
>JBGPRA010000053.1:0-12341 GCA_041489375.1 Bathyarchaeia archaeon
AGATGAACCCCATCCTCGCCGCCGGCGCCATGGCCATGAGCAGCATCACCGTCGTTTCCAACAGCCTCCTCTTGCGCAGGTGGAAGCCGAGGGACTAACCATGGTTGACGTGACAAAGGAGATCGGTATTACACGGATGGACTGCCCAACATGCATAGCCACGCTGGAGAAGTCGGTGATGAGGGTCCCCGGCGTCAGGAAAGCGCAGGGCAATTACCTCAAGAAGACCCTCAAGGTCACATACGACGAGGCGACACCACTCGCCGCTATTGAAAAGGCGATAGAGGATGTCGGATATCAGGTCACCTATAAGAAGTACCCGAGCCCACTTTCGAAGCTCCAGGGGCTCTTCAGCCGCGAAGACTCGAAAGCGATAACGGCAATAATCGACTCAGAATTCACCAAGAAGGTTCTCCGGTCCACTAAGCCCGTCGCCGTCCTCTTCAGCAGCGAGGCCTGTCCAAGCTGCCAAGTCACCAAGCCCCAGATTAAGGCGCTCGCTGAGAAGCAGGGGGGGAAGGTGGACTTCTACGAAATGGACGTCACTCAAACTGAGACTTGGAAGGAGTACAACGTCATGGGCATCCCCACGGTGATAGTCTTCCGAGGAGGAAACTCTGTTGAACGCTTTGGCGCTCTGCTGAGGGTCGATGAATTGGAGAAGGCCCTCTCTTGACTAACTCCACTTGCGGCGCATCCACCCTTGTTCAACCCACGGAGGTATTCTTATAGAGAAGCCTCCGGTATTCATCTAAAACCGGTGTCCAGCGTGAACAGTCTGCACCACAACGGCGTCATAATCCCCCCGAAGTACAAGGGCCGTAGCCTGTCAGTGAAGATTAAAGGCCAAACCATTACCCTCAGCGACGAGCAAGAGGAGATGGCTGTCGCCTGGGCGAAGAAGGTCGGCACTCCCTACGTTGAAGACTTCAAGTTCGTCGAGAACTTCCACGACGACTTCGGAAAAAAACTAGGTGTCAAACCCATACCTAGCGACGTTGACTTCACCGACATTATAAAACTGGTGCAATTGGAACGAGAGGTGAAGCAGAACCTCCCGGCCGAGATTAAGAAAGCTCAAGCCGCCGAGAGAAAAGCACAGCGCGAGGTTAACAAGGAGAGATACGGTTACGCTACAGTCGATGGGCAGCGGATGGAACTTGGCAACTATAATGTCGAGCCCAATAGCATCTTCATGGGCCGCGGCCAGCATCCCTGGCGGGGCAAGTGGAAGCAAGGTCCCAGCTATGAGGACATCGAAATCAACCTCAGTCCCGATGCCCCACGACCCCCGGGGAATTGGAAGGCAATCGTCTGGGAGCCCTCCACTATGTGGATAGCACGCTGGACCGACAAACTCAGTGGTAAGAAGAAATACGTCTGGCCCGGCGACGCCAGCTTTCTTAAACAGAGGAAAGACATTGAGAAATACGATAAGGCGCGCGCCTTAAAGGAGAGACTCGACGCAGTAAAAGCCCATATAGAGGCTAACTTAACCGCCGAGGACCTGAAGAGGCGTAAGACAGCTACAGTTTGCTATCTCATAGACCAGCTCAAGTTCAGGGTCGGAGACGAGAAAGATGATGAAGATGAGGCAGATACCGTCGGCGCCAGCACCCTCCGTCCGGAGCATGTCTGCTTCAACGCCGATGGCTCAGTCACATTCAACTTCCTCGGCAAGGACTCGATCCCACTGAATATCACCGCCAAGCTCCCCTCTAAAGTGGTGCAGAATCTACGCGACTTCGCCTCGGGAGCGGGAAAATCGAGCCTTTTCGATGGCATCACCTCGGGCTACGTAGGTGACTTCCTAAAGGAGATCATGGAGGGGCTCAGCGCCAAGGTATTTCGCACTCTCTACGCCACCGACGCCGTTGGGGAAAGACTCGCAACCGAGACCATAAAGCCCGAGGACCCCGATTACGTCAAGCGCCAAGCTGCCCTTAAGGCAAATCTTGAAGCAGCTATAGTCTGCAACCACAAGCGCACTATTCCCAAGACCTGGCAACAGAGTCTCCAGGCTAAGAAAGATCGTCTAAAACAGCTAGAGGTCAAGGCCACTGTCAATGAGAAAGCGCTGCGGCAGAAGCTCACCGATGAGGAGAAGAAGTACAGGGAGAGACTCGCTGCTTCTGAGAAGAGGCTTCACGAGGCAGAGCAGAAGTTGCAGTTGGCTGAGCAGGGATTAGAGAAGACCTCCAAGGATCCGGGAAAGATGTTTCCAACCCTAAAGAAGCGCGTCGAGGTCGCGAAGAAGGCAGCCAAGGTGGGCAGGGAACGCTCCCGTAAGATCAAGAACGACTACGTGACAAAGAGTCTGAATCTGAAGAAGCAGCTAGAGGAGAGAAAGAAGCGCAATAGGGAGTTAGTAGAGCGGATGAGACTCCAGGTCGAGGCGCAGGAGATCACACGCGACTACAACCTCGGCACCAGCCTGAAAAACTACGTTGACCCGCGTATCTACTACAACTGGGGGAAGCGGGTTGGCTTCGACTGGCGCAGCTACTACCCCACGACGCTACAAAAAAAATTCAGTTGGATTGAGGAGCAGCAGGAAGAGGATTAACCCCGTGGCTTAGGGTAGCTTCCTCCCCGCTTTCTTGAAGTAATCCTCGATCTCTTTCCTCTGCTTCTCGGGTATTATTCTCTCGAATGGCCATGCTGCAGCCTCAGCGACATAGCGGGTTAGGAACTCCTCGGCGAAGACTCCGTGGGCTCCCAGTGCTGCTGGGCTCAGCCACTTCTCTTCATCCTCCCTGCTATGCATCAATAGATTCGTTGGAGTTTCTCTACTAAGTGATACACTAGGGACCCCAACAGCCGATATTGACGTACCATCCGATGAATATACCTCCTCCGTAACTTTGAAGACGGTTCCCTTCTCTTTTGATAATAGCTTAACTGCCGCCGTGAGTTCAGGGGGGCCAAGTATCTTGGCGACGTTAGTGCCGATGAGGCCTCCGTGGACATCGAGGTTGAGGCAGAGCACAGTGTTGTCTAGCTCCGTTACAGCTTCTTCGTTCACCTTCTTCTCAGCCTCACTAGCCTCCCTAAGCCTCTTCGCATACTCTCTACTCCCCAATAGACCAAGCTCCTCACAGCCCCAAGCAACGAAACGGATGGTTCGCTTCGTCCCCCGCTTCTTGAAAACATTCGCCAGCTCCAATGTTATAGCGGTGCCACCAGCGTTATCCCCAGCACCCGAGACCTCGAGGACAGTGTCATAATGGCCACCGACCACTATGACCTCCTCAGAGCGGAGACTACCTTTGATTTCGGCGACGACGTTTTGAGACTTGATGGTCTTCTCTTCAGTTACCGCCTTAAGTCGCATCCTCTTGGCCCCAGACTTGACGAGCTTCAGGCCATCTTCGAAGGTGACTCTTACCATTGGTATTTCGACGTACTTCTTTCTGAATGTAGGGCTCCCCCAGAGATTCTTGGCCATGGCCCTCGGTGTCGACTCAATGATTATCATACCTGCTGGTTTGAATTTCTTGAGTTGGGCGAAGGCACGGTCTCTATTAACTGGCAGTCCGGAGGTCAGAATAATCTTCCCCTTTACCTCGTCTGTGATATACTCCTCGTCGTATGAATCGAGATAGATCAGATCGCCTGTCACTCCCTTTGCATCTGTACTACCCGAGAGCGGCATCGCTTCGCAAGCAACCTCCTCCTTATAGGGCTTGATTACCTCAAGTTTTTGCGCGATTACTTTCCCAGTGAAGGCGTCGAACTCCTCGATTTTGGCGTCGAGGCCTATTTTCTTGAACTGCGAAAGTATCCAATCGGCGGACTTTCTCTCCTTGTCTGTCCCGCTTGGCCTCGGTCCGATGTCCACAGCGAGCCTCTTCATATATTCGAATGCTTTCTCCCCACTGAAACTCAAAATAGGTCCCTCAAACTAGATGTGGAGGTTCCTCATAAAGGATTGACACCTTTAGCGACGCTTCATCGTAGCCCCAAGTAACTATCTTAAGCCCCGCATGCCACCTGCCTCCATATGAGGAATCTGGTTAAGCATAAGCTCAAGGCTGGGAAGCCAGGGGAGGGCGGCGAAGCACCCCCAGTCTAAATCCATACTCAATCATTTTTCGCTAGCGATTGAGCAATTAGTATTTTAACCCCCTCGACGGTCTCAAGTCGAGTGGTCCCCCTTGATCGAGAGGCTAAAGCATAGGCTACGAGGCGTAGAGGCTATAGACGCCTGGGCTGCTGTCGCCATCCTCATCAGAGAGGAGGCCGACGATTACGAGACCCTCCTCGTCAGGCGCGCCGTCGTCCTAGGGGACCCATGGTCGGGGGACATGGCGTTCCCCGGCGGGAAGAGAACTAGGGACGACCGTACACTCAGGGATACAGTCATAAGGGAAGTACAAGAGGAAACCGGAATAGATCTCGACTCCCTTACATACATAGGTGGCCTCCCTGTGATGTTCTCATCAATAAAGCCGGATAGGGATATACTACCTATAATATACCTCTACGAGGGGAGGCCGGAGATTAGGCTCAACCCCGAGCTTACAGCTTACCGCTGGGTACACCTCAAGGAACTCAGGGAGAACAGAACTACAGCGAAAGTAAAGAACTGGGAGGGGGAGGTCTTCAAACTCGGAGATGACATCATCTGGGGGCTCACTTACAAGATGCTCAACAAGCTCCTGGAAATGCTCAACGAGGCTTAGCCAAGAGCCTTCTTCAAGGCCTTCGCTACATCAATGGGTTGCTCGCCTATGGTTGCACCCGCACCCCTAAGGGCGTTCATCTTGCTTTCTGCTGTCCCAGCGGTCCCCTGTATTATGGCGCCTGCGTGACCCATCCTCTTACCTGGAATGGCAGCACGACCAGCTATATATGCCGCCACCGGCTTCGTGAATCCCCCTGAGGCGATAAAGTCAGCGGCCTTCTCCTCCGCGTCCCCACCGATCTCCCCGATGAGAGCGACCGCCTTAGTCTCTGCGTCATTCTCGAACCACTTTAGGAGCTCTATGTAGTCGAGGCCGACTACGGGGTCGCCGCCGAGGCCTACGCATGTGGATTCACCAAGGTCCTGATTTGTGACATGAGCAGCGATCTCGTAAAAGAGGGTGCCGCTGCGGCTAATGATGCCGACTGAGCCGCGTTTAAAGACCTGGTTCGGCATGATTCCCATCTTTGACTCCCCCGCCTTGATGAGGCCGGGGGTATTGGGGCCTACGACCGTTGTGTCTAATTGCTTAGCCCGGGCGACAAGCTCGATAGTGTCCCTGACGGGTATGCCTTCGGTGATGACGACTACAGGGTTCATCCCTGCCTCCATGGCTTCAAGAGCAGCATCAAGGGCACCGAAGGCGGGGACGAAGATGATGCTCGCGTCGCATCCATTCTTTTCCTTTGCCTCGATTACGGTGTCGTAAACTGGTGTACCGTCGACGTCTTGGCCTCCGCGGCCAGGGGTAACGCCGGCGACCACCTTGGTGCCGTATTCCTTCATCCTTGCAGCATGGAACCTGCCTTGTGTGCCGGTGACGCCCTGCACCACGACCTTCGTGTCCCTGTTAATGAGCTTCACATTCAAACCTCCTTAGCGAGGTGGATAACCTTCTGAGCCGCCTCCTCCATCGTGTCATTTGTCTCTATCCCTGCGCCATGAAGGAGCCTCTTTCCCTCCTCCTCATTGGTCCCCATCATCCTGACGACTATGGGTTTGTTATCACCGAGCTTCTCCCGTGCCTCGATGATGCCCTTAGCGGTGTCATCACAGCGGGTTATGCCTCCGAGGACATTGACGAAAAGTGCCTTGACTCTATTATCTTTGAGTACGAACTCAACAGCTTTACCAACTCGGTCGGGGCTAGCACCCCCGCCGAGGTCTAAAAAGTTCCTCGCCCTCCCTCCGTAAAGCATGATCGTGTCGAGTGTCGACATTGTGAGTCCTGCGCCGTTGCCGATGATGCCGATGTCGCCATTCAGTTCAACGTATGTGAGATCCATGGCGCGGGCCTCCATCTCCCGGGGTGTCAGCTCCCCCTCGAAGCTCTCAAGGTACTTTGCTTCCAGCTCTTTGTGCCTGTAGAGGGCGTTGTTGTCGATGTTAAGCCTAGCGTCAGCAGCTATGAAGCCCTCTGTTGTCTCGATGAGTGGGTTGATTTCCGTCAACTCCGCGTCCATCTCATAGGCAACTTTGTATAACCTGAGGAGGATGTCACTGAGTTGCTGCATCTTCTTACCGCTGTAGCCAAGGCGCTTAGCGACTTCGTTTGCATGGTAGCTTCGGAAACCCCTTAGAGGGTCGACGTTATGTCTAACAATCTTCTCGGGGTTCCTAACAGCAACCTCTTCTATATTCATACCCCCCTCACCTGAGGCGAGGATGGTGTAGCATCTCGCGGCTCGGTCAATGATAACTCCGAGGTAAATCTCGTGCTCGATTCTGAGCCGCTCCTCGACGAGCACTTTACGTACGGTGAGGTCCTTGATCTTCATCCCGAGTATCTGCTTCGCGACCTCGCGGGCTTGTGCAGGGGTATCTGCAGGCTTAATGCCTCCGGCCTTTCCTCTGCCACCGACGCCCACCTGGGCTTTTACTACTACGGGTCTGCCGATGATCGCTGCTGCGTCTTTTGCCTCGCTAGGGGTCTTAGCGATGGCGCTCATCCCGAGGGGGATGCCGTACCGCTTAAAGACCTCCTTCGCCTCGTACTCAAGAAGTTTCATCAGGTCAACCTCATCAATTGTAGGAGAATAACCCGAGTCGAATAGATAATTATTCTGGGTGTCGAACCAGGTGTTGATTTGAATTAGCTCAACGCGCGCGCAATGTTAAATCCCGATCAGAACCAACTATCAGGCATGTCAAAGGACTCTGTCAGGAGGAAGGTAATTGAGGCGATTGATGCGCACGCCAAAGAGATAGTTGAGATAGGCGAGGCGATCTGGAGGAAGCCTGAGTTAGGCTTCAAGGAGTTCAAGACGGCTGAGCTCACCGAAAAGAAGTACAGTGAGATGAGCTGGGCTTACGAGGCTAAGATAGGTATTACGGGCTCGAAGGCTTACCTGAAAAAGAAGGGCAAGGGTCCGATTATTGGCGTAATCGGAGAGCTCGACGCAATCCGAGTACCTGATCATCCGGAATGTGATCCCATCACAGGGGCAGCCCACTCCTGTGGTCACAACGCCCAGATAGCAGCGATGCTCGGAGCTGGCTTCGGCCTCAACGATGTCATAGGGGAGCTCGATGGTAATGTCGCCCTAGTCACGGTCCCCGCGGAGGAGTACCTCGAGATCGACTACAGGAACAACCTCAGAGAAAAGGGGAAACTCGAATTCTTCGGGGGGAAGCAGGAATTCATCCGCCTCGGCTACATGAAGGACATAGACATCAGCATCGGTAGCCACACGGACAGCGAGATCAAGGAGAAGCTGAGCGTTGGGGGTAGCAACAACGGCTTCGTAGGTAAGATGGTCCGCTATATAGGCCAGGAAGCCCACGCAGGCGGGAGCCCACATAAGGGTATAAACGCCCTCAACGCAGCGATGCTTGGCCTGATGGCTATCCACGCCCAGAGGGAGACATTCAGGGACGAGGACACTA
The DNA here is from genome assembly GCA_041489375.1 of Bathyarchaeia archaeon. Classification (GTDB taxonomy): domain Archaea; phylum Thermoproteota; class Bathyarchaeia; order TCS64; family TCS64; genus UBA8941. Next base: position 7,574 of record JBGPRA010000053.1, read on the forward strand.
TCAGAGTCCATCCAATAATCACGAAGGGTGGCGAGATTGTGAACAACGTTCCCGCTGAAGTTAAAATGGAGAGCTACGTTAGGGGGAAGACTGTCGAGGCGATCAAGGATGCTAACCTCAAGGTGAACCGAGCACTAAGGGCAGGGGCGATGGCTGTTGGCGCTGAAGTGGAGATCAACGACCACCCCGGCTACATGCCCTACATCAAGGATGCGGCTCTCGATTCTGTCTTAAAAGCGAATGCTACCTACCTTGTAGGCGAAGACCAGATCAAGGTCAAGGGCCATTCTACGGGCTCCACTGACCTTGGCGATTTCAGCTGTATTATGCCCACAACCAGCATAAGAATGGGGGGCTGCACCGGTGCAAGCCACAGTAGACACTTCAGGATCGTGGATAAGGAGACCGCCTATATCCTCCCAGCGAAGGTAATGGCTCTCACATGCGTCGACCTCCTCTACGATAAAGCGAGGCTCGCTAAGGAGATCACTAAGAATTTCAAGCCCTCCATCCCACCAGGCGACTACGAGGGCTTCATGAAGAAGCTTGTCGCCTAACTCTCTTATCCCTCTTTACCCTCCTCTTCAGGGAGGCAACCTAAGCTTGATGGAGCGCAGGGAAATAACGAGGGGCACCAGTATACCTATTCTCGGTCTTGGGACGTGGGGGATGGGGGGTCGGGAGAACCCCGACAAGACCCGTGACAGGGAGACCGTCACTGCCATCAGGATGGCGCTTGAGCTCGGCCTCACCCACATCGATACTGCCGAGTATTATGGTGCTGGCCACGCCGAGGAGCTAGTCGGAGAAGCTATTGAGGGTTGGGACAGGGAGAAGCTATTCATCACCTCTAAGGTCTGGCATAACCACCTTCACAAAGATGACCTGCGCAGCTCCATGAAGGCGAGCCTAAAACGTCTTGGCATCGACCAGGTCGACCTCTACCTCGTTCACTGGCCAAATCCTGATGTGCCCCTCGCAGAGACGATGGAGGCGATGGAGGGGTGCGTTAAAGAGGGCTATACACGGTTCATCGGGGTTAGTAACTTTAGCGCCCAGCTCATGGATGATGCCCGGAGCTGCCTCAAAGACACTAAAATCGTGGCCAATCAGGTTCAGTACAGCCTCCTAGACCAGAAGCCGAGAATGGAACTCATCCCTGCCTGCCGACGAATGGGGGTCAGCTTGGTAGCCTATCGCCCACTCGAAAGGGGGGCTATCATCCAGACACCTAATGTGGTCATGGACGAGATCGCGAAGGTCCACGGCAAGACTCGTGTTCAGGTCGCCCTTAACTGGCTCATAGCACAGGATAACGTCTTCACGATCTCGAAGTCATCGAATCCGATTCACCTCATGGAGTTCATAGGCGCCCTCGGTTGGCGTCTTACACCGGAGGAGTGGATGCGTCTCGCGGAAGCCTACAGGTGATTAGGCGACGGGGTTCCCAGCCGACAAGACAGGTCTCACCAATTGGTTCGTTATGAAGGGGAGAAGTTTAGGGTTCTACACCGAAACGAGCTACATGAGCCCCGAGGGCGATGCCGTCGCAGACGTCGCCTGGGCCCTTAACACCGGCCAAAAACCAGTATTCACTTTCACAGTCGAGGAGAAGGACCCCACGATGATATTTGCTGGGGCTCTCCAGTGGGCTGGGTCTTCGACTGAGCCGAGGTCCTGGATGCATATCTATGTGTTTCTTGGCGGATCTTTAGAGGCGCCTGCGGACCTCCTCTTCCCAAGCAACATCAAGGTCTATGATTCACAGGGAATTACTAACCTTCCCTACGACCTAGAGGAGCTGACAGCGTATATGGTTCAGCTTCTAAGCCGATATGGGAGTCTATCGACCGGCTTCACTTTAAAGGAATCAGTTAAGATCATGACGTATATTGCTGAGGGTTGGCCGAGAGGTAAACCGAATACACGTCTTAGCTATAGGGCCTCAGCACGGTTAGGGGAGGGCCTCTTCCTTTTCACCTCCGAGAACGAGGACGACGAGGGGGCAGAGAAGCCCTCATTGAAGCCAAGCCGGAACGTGGTCCCGCTGGAAGTAGTAAGCGGTGGCGTCAATTTCGGGAGCGCCTTGATGCGCCTCATCGAGGCAGAGGATAGCTACCTCCTCTTTTCTACTGAGCACAGGAACTACCCCTTCATATTGCGTTTAAAAGTTGCAGAAAGAGGTGGGCCTTCTATGCTCGACCTTTGGTTCGACGCGGACAAGTCGAATGTTCCACAGGCGCTCGAGTTCTCTGCGCTTATTGAAGCTGTCGAATCCTCAAAGTTGGTCAGATTACTTGGGCCCTCGGATGAGGTAGCGGAGCTAATCATTCAAGGCTAGAAGAGTTCCTCATCAACCGTGCGACGGGGTTTGAAGTGCCACTCAAAGAGGCTCGCAGCACCGAAAAGAGCGATGCTACTGAGGAGGAATGTCACGGGATATCCTAAGAAAAAGCTGATGTTCCCACTGAGGAAGCTGCCTAGGAACATGGCGATACTGTTTAAGGCGCTGTATACGCCGAGTGTCCCCCCCTGTCCCTCCTTCGGGAGGAACCGATAGAGGAGCGCGTTCATCCCGATGGTGATGTTCGTGTAGGCCATACCGATGAGGAGGTAGAGGAGGAGAGTCACGTAAAGCACACTGTGACCGAAGAAGTATAGGCTCTCTATCGCTGCAAAAAGGAAAGCCATAGCTCTCAGTGACATGAACTCCACGATCATTCCAGGGTCACCTCTCTTACTAGAGCGGCTGAACCTCTGTGCGCTCGCTAGGCCGTTTATGCATGTTACGAAGATTCCTAGTCCAGTGATCTCGAGGTTACTGAGGTTGTTCGCTTTTAGGAAGGGGGTGTAACTGGTGAAGAAGAGGTTGGCTCCTAGGAAGAAGAGTACGTTCGTAGCCATGATTAGGGGGATCTCCCTCGTCACTGTACTACGGGCACCTTTGGCTAATCCCTTGAAGTCCTCCAACTTCGGCACCTTGAGGAGTATCACTGGGAGATGGGCTAGGCGTGTGATAAGAGCCTCTGGGCTGAAGGTGATCGCTTGCCTCTCGGTAGCTGTCTTTGAGTCCCTTACTAGGGCTAGTGAGAGAATGAGGAGAATTGTGCTGAAGCCCACAGGGAGAAGGGCGACGGCAGTCAGTGGCAGGGACGTGAGGACGAGGAATCCTAACGCGTTCCCAGTTAGGCTCCCATATATCATGTACTTGAAACTGGTGGCACTCCCCTCACCGAGATTCTCCTTCGAGACCGTGTCCATAAGCAGGAGGCTAAAAACCGTCGGGCTAAAGCTACTGAAGAAGCTGTAAATGGCGTAGAATCCGATTATCAGGTTAATATCCCCGGCCATGGCGATTAGGCTCAGTGTGAATAGTTGTCCCATTGCACTGAGGGCTAGTAGGGGCCTCCTCCTACCGATGTAGTCGGCTATCTTCCCACCTATGAAGGCTGAGGGTATGAGTGAGATGTTATAAGCGGATGAGGCGAGTCCAACGCTGATTACGCTCCCCCCGAGTTCTAGGATTCGCAGCGTGATGTACGTTCCTATGCAGCTTTGTATCGCGTAGAAGGGTATGATGGCGTAAAGCCAGCGGGGCTTGATGAACCTCTCCGCCAAGTTTTAATCTATCCCGACTCAGATACCTGCGATAATCTTACAGGATTAATAAGGGTTGATGGCTGACGAGGCGGTCTAACTTTTCTTGGTGGTCACTTCCCATCGCTACCGGAGTCGTAGCCGGCGTTGCCGCCTCGGTGATAAATGGTCTCGTCTACTACTCCTGGGAGATCTTTTATCAGGACGCTTTGAAGACTCCAACTCTATTCTTCGTTTTTCCCTTCACTGGTCTCGTTCTCAGCTACTTCCTCATCCACCTATTTGCCTGGTATAGGACGCCAAAGAGTAGCTTCCACAATATACTCGAGGTCTTTCACCTGGCGCCGAGTGGTTTGATGCCCAGAGAGGCGATCGTGAAAACTGTCTCAGGACTAGCTACATCGATCTTCGGTGGTTCGGCTGGACCGGAGGGGCCATCAGCGGTCATCTCAGGTGGGTTCTCAAGTTGGTTGAATAAGATTCTGCGCCTCAGGATGGAGTCAGGTAAGGTGCTTATGATAGGTGTAGCTGCAGGCTTCTCGGCGAGCTTCAAGACCCCCCTCACTGGGCTCCTCTTCGCCCTTGAACTCCCTTACCGGAGGGACATTGAAAAAGAATCATTCATCGAGGCTGCTATAGCTAGTTCAACCGCGTACCTAGTTTCCGTGGCGGTGGGGGCTCCTAGCCTCGTCCCCGACCTCCAGCTCGATGTGGCAGCCCTGCCAATAGTCTGGTTGCCGATTTCCATGGTCTTCGGGCTCGCTACAGGCGGAGTCGTATTCCTCTTCACGGGCGTCTATGGTACCTGTGAGAGGCTCGCGAGGCAGGTCGTTATACGTGGTGGCTATCCCCTGATGCTCATCATTGGCGGTATCGTACTTGGTGGGGTGGGCTACGTTTCACCCCAGTCTGTCGGTCCAGGTTACCAGATGGTCCCCCTCATGTTGAGTGGCTCTCTTATGACGCTCGGCGTTATCTTGCTACTCCGCACACTTTCGACGGGCATAACAATGAATTTCGGCGGAACTGGAGGCCTCTTCCTACCCACGCTGCTGTTAGGTGGAGCTTGGGGGGCAATAGTGGGCACCGCCCTGATGCCTTCGATGACGCCGATCTTTATACTAATGGGCATGGCTGCATTCTCCGCAGGTGTACATAAAATGATGCTAAC
>JBGPRA010000054.1:0-12326 GCA_041489375.1 Bathyarchaeia archaeon
ACCTAAGCCATGGCTACCCGACCCATACGACCATCTGGGTCATCCCCCCGATGGGTGGGGAGCCTATCGACCTCACTTCGAAGCTGGACCGCGGTAGCGGCAGAGCCGTCTACAATGGTCTTCGCAGCCCTTACTCGGGACCACCGAACCCCGTATGGGATGGTGACAGAATATACTTCCCTGTAAGTGACGGTGGTGGCATCGCTCTCCACAGTGTCAGGCCAGATGACGCTGACATCGCCCCCGTTGTGGTTGGCGACTTCTGCGTCGAGGAGTTCTCCGTTAAACATGGGGTCGTCGCCTATACGCGAACAGGTATCGCTGAGCCGATGGAGGTCTACGTTAAGAGAGGAAAGAAGGAGGCGAAGATCACCCGTCTGACAAAGGCGTCCCTCGCTGAGACCCCCATGATCGACGGTGAGCACTTCACATTCGAGGCGAGTGACGGCGTGACCATTGAGGGGTGGCTCCTCAAGCCCTACGGGTGGAGGAAAGGGAATAAGTACCCAGCGATCTTCGACATCCACGGTGGACCGCGCAGCAAGTTCGGCTACGCCCCCATGTTCGATCACCAGATCTTCGCAGCAGAGGGCTACGCAGTTGTATATGCCAACATCAGGGGCAGCGACGGCTACGATCAAGTATTCGCAGATATCAGGTTTCAATATGGAACACGAGACTACCAGGACTTTATCGAGACCGTTGACCACGCCCTTGGCGCATACGACTGGATCGACGACACCCGAATCGCAGTCACAGGGCTCAGCTATGGCGGATTCATGACTAACTGGGTAATCGGCCACACGGGTCGCTTCAAGTGTGCCCTGAGCCAGAACAGCATCTGCAGCTGGGTCAGCTTCTTCGGAACAACCGACATAGGATTCCACTTTGGCCCAGACCAGATCGGCGGTGATCCATGGAGCAACCCCGTTGCCTACGCTGAGAAATCACCACTCACCTACGCAAAGAAAGTCACAACACCCACGATGTTCATACACAGCTACAATGATAACAGGTGCTGGATAGACCAGAGCATCCAGATGTACACAGCCTTAAAGTACCTGGGAGTGGAGACGAAGCTCATCCTCTACACCGAAGGGAGCCACAGCTTCAGAAACCTCGCACGCCCGACTATTCGTAAACGCAGGCTCCACGACATGGTCAGCTGGTTCAACCAGCACCTAAAGTAGCCCATTTATTAACACAGTACACGGTTTCTCCGTCATGGTTATCCGGGGAAGCTACTGCCTCTGCATCCAAGTCGGGAAGAACTCGAAGATCAGTGTAGGTTCCCTCGGAGTAGTCACGTTCCCAAAGGGGCAATACGTCTATGTTGGATCCGCCCTAAACAGCCTCATCCCTCGACTTAGAAGGCACATCTATACCAGTAGAGGGGAAGGGAAAGTAGCTCACTGGCACATCGACTACCTCCTCCGGGAACCCTATATCGAGATAGAGGCCATCTACACAACGGACTGGTTGGTTAGAATGGAGTGCGAGATAGCCACTCAAATCGCGTTAAAGGGAGAGGCGGTCCCCCGATTTGGCTGTAGTGACTGCGCCTGTAATAGCCACCTCTTCAGGGTAAAGTCCTTCGGATTCATCGGAGAAACAGGTTTGAAAAAAGTGGATCTATCTACTCTTGCTTCTTCGCCATCTCCTCAATGATGGGAATAGCTAGCTCAGCATTGGTAACCCCCGTATTGAAAGCGAGTAGAGCAGCGGACTCAATTTGCTTCTTTGGTATCCCCGCCTTTAGAGCAATGCCAACGAAGTGTCGCAGCGCCACCGGGTCCCTGGTCGTCGAGTAGATCCCAATGAGAATGAGGAGCCGCGTCTTCTCTTCGAGTCCGCCGTGTGCCGAGATGGCTTGGCTGAGCTTCATGTATGCCTCGCTCACGCCTGGACACTCTTTACTGAAGATCTCCCAAACATTTTTATCAGGCATCTTTGGTCGCGTATCCATGCCTCGAGGTGGTATTTATCACCTCCCGGTAGTCACCGGTTCACTTTAATAGTTAGTTTCACCAAATGAGAGTAAAGGCTCCGGTGCATAAATGGGGGCGAAAGGGTCTACAGAGGAGTTCATGCGCGACGTAGACTCCGTTGTCACCAAGATTCTCAAAAAACTAGATCACCCCTACCATCCGAAGATCAATGCCATCCGTAACGACCTAGAGAGTTTGCATAGGCAGAACAGAGTCAAGATCAACCACTCCGTCATGGAGCTCATCTGCGCGACTCATCTGATCAACGCTGGGTTCGATGTCCAACTGGAGACAGCCGTCGACGGGGTTAGCACCGACGTCTATGCCGAGAAGGGACTCGGGAGCCTCATGGTAGAAGTGGAGACGGGATTCGTCCCACCGGAGAATGCCCTCGACCCACTTGTATACCTCAGGGCTCGAGCAGCCAGTAAGATCACCCGCTACAGTGGCTACGCGAGCAAGTTCGTACTCGCGACGCCTCCATACTACATCCTCCAGATACCACCCTCCCTAACGAAGCCCCCAAGGTTCCGCACCGAGGAGGAGATCGCCGTCATAAAGAGACTCTGCGACCTCTACTACAGTAACCCGCCCGTGAGCGTTGAGGAGATAAAGAATGCTCGCCTTCACGCCATCTATGTAGTCGATGTTGACAATGTCTCCGTTAGGGAGTGGGAAGTCAACGAGTACATGGGAAAGGCAAGCCTATGGAGCACCTAGAAAGGTTTAAGACAATCGACTTAGCCATCTGAGAGAGGTTCAAGTGGACTCCTCCATAGCTACGATCACTGTAGGCTTCCTAATCGCTTGGCTAGGAGTAATAATGCTTTACCTGAGCCTCCGTACTGACCCAACTGAACTCGACAAGATGCACCTCGGATTCCTCAGCAAGCCCTTCGCCAAGGCGAACGAGAGCAAGAAGAAGATCAAAATCCTGATAATAATCGGGATCACGGTAACAGCAATTCTCTACGCCGCCTCTTGGATGAGGTTGATCGCCTGGTGATCGGGATGAGAGACGACATCTGCTGGGTCTGTAACTCTGAGGGCGCAAACATCCTCTGTCCAAAATGCGGTCATATAGTCTGCCGAGATTGCTACGACGAGGAGACAAAGAGGTGCCTCGAGTGCGTCGAGGAGTACGTTAACGCTAAAGCGAGGAGGAAGAAGGTAATGCTCGTGGGCGGTTTTCTGATGATAATAGTCGGGCTCTCGACCGTGGCTGCGTGCATCGTCATGGGTATTCCAGTTGAAGGAGTTACAGTCGTTTTCCCATTTATAGTGGGAGAGGTAAGCCCTGTGCTTGCAGGTCTTTATAGCTTCATCTTCTTCGTAACAATCGCCTCAGCTTCGTTGTTACCCTGGTACATACACACACGAGAAAAGTCAACATACACGGGCAATGAAGACATCATAGTCATGGAAAGCAACCTATCCAACGGCGAGAACTTCGAGCACATCGAGTATGTGATAACCGCGGAGCTTCCCAAGAGGATGGAGAAGACCATACTCGTCGAGTCAAACGGCGCCTCTATCCATCTTCACAGCACTCTGGACAAGGAGTTCAACAGGAATTACACCATACCCGACGGCCACGACCTCGAGGGACTCGACTACGACTACGATGAGGGATACCTCGTGCTCCGACTCCACCTCGTACGCGTCCCATAGAAGACTTTTATCACGGACGCGTCCAAGCTAATCGATAGGCTTGCCACAGATCATCACTCTTGAAAATGACTCACCGAGGCTAATGGGCGTCCATATGATTGTAGGCGACGGCCTCTGCAGTAACATCTACGTTGTCGGGAATAAGAGGGCCACAATCATCGATACAGGCGTCGGCAACCGGTTCAACCCCGTCTGGCCTCAACTTGAACAACTGGGCATCGGAGTGCTGAATGTCGAGAACGTGGTCTTGACCCATGCCCACCATGACCACGCCATGGGCGTCTTCCTCATCCTAGATAAGGCGAAGCCTAGGGTCTATGTCCATGAGGCGGACTCACGCCATATCACCTCAATCCTCGGCAACTCCCTGATTAAGGTCAAGGAGGGAGACGTCATCGAGACGGAGCTCTGGCCTCTCGAGGTGATCTGGACTCCCGGCCACACCGAGGGGGGTATGTGCCTATACGCGAGGGATCAGAAAATACTCTTCTCTGGAGACACCGCCTTCCCTGATGGCTACTTCGGACGCTTCGACGGAGAGAGTGGGAGCCTCGATGACCTCGTCGAGTCGCTTAGAAAATTGGTGAAGCTTAGAGTTGAGATTATGCTGCCTGGTCACGGCGTACCCGTCATCCAGGGAGCGGAGGAGAACCTGAAGCTCGCCTTGAGAAATGCGGAGCTTTACGACTAACCGATGGGTCGCGTCAAGATGGGGTGCTCGTATTGGTAGCTTATCGACGAGTCAACTCTGAAAAAGTATCCGTCAGCACCTTGGATTACTCCGTCGGTTTTCATCCTCAAGGCGGTTGAGTACCGGACCTCTACCCAGGTTCTTAGTAACACTTTCCCAGTTTTTTCGATTGATGATGTCTTGACTTCGTAGTTGACCTCATGAGCTCCATAGTTGTAGACGGTTGGATACCTGTATTGCCATATCGCCTGGTACATGGGGGGGTCACAAACAGCTTGGGGATTTGTAGTAACATTTCTAATCTCTACAACCACGTCAGTAAGCCAAGCGTAGACTCCGATCTCTGTGATGTTCACCGGTTTCTCGACCCTGAAGGGGGAGATGGCTATCTTGACCTTGGTGATGTCCCCCCAGTAGATGTTCTCTGGGCTCACTGTCGTCGATGACTTCTCTCCCGAGGAGAAGATTTCAATTGGATCCATCAGGAAAGCGGCTTGTGCGAATATCTTGTCGTCCCTCTTGAGGCCCGTTGCGACGACTGTTATAGTGCCGGTTTCTGAGTCGTACGTGACTTGGACATTTGTTGTCTCTTGTTCTAGGGGTATCTCCGTTAGGTGGGCTTGAGCCTTGTCAGTCACAGTGATCTTCGAGGCGTTGGAGACCACATATATCCCGTAATCTATGAGGTATCTCGCCTCAGTTTTGTTCCCAAGCGTGTTATGCCAATAAGACTCGCTTCGGCTTACATTTACATATCCCTCATTCTTCTGCGTTGATGGAGACGGACGGAGGAATACGACAGCAAGACTCAGTGTAAACAGAACTATGAATGCGATGGCGATTACCTTCTTGTTGAAACGCTTTGGTTTCTCCGGCAACGCTATCACGATTCCTGTGGGATAGTCTCTGATAAGGATTATTCAGGATCGCCCCCAAATCCCTTAAGCATGGTACACACCCCATTGTATTCGACAATTCATGGTTGAAAAGAACTTGGACTTCAGGAGCGACACGGTCACTTGGCCTACACCCGAGATGAGGGAGGCAGCATATAAGGCGAAGCTTGGGGACGACGTCTATGGAGACGATCCCACTGTAAACGAGCTGGAGAAGATAGCCGCTGAAATCACTGGGAAAGAAGCAGGCCTCTTCGTAACCAGCGGGACGATGGGCAACGCGGTCTGCATCCTCTCCCACACTCTTCGAGGCGATGAGATTATCCTTGAGCAGAAGAGCCACATCTACCTCAATGAGGTGGGAGGCCTCGCCGTCATGGGACAGCTGATGACGCGCACCGTCCCCGGTGAACTCGGCTGGATGAGACCGGAGGATGTAGAGAAAGCCATCACAGACGACGATATTCACCACCCTAGGACGGGCCTAATCTGTATCGAGAATACACACAACACCGCAGGCGGCATCGCCCTGACCCCAAAGCAGCTCAAAGCCGACTGGGATGTGGCGAAGAAGCACAATCTCGGAGTTCACTTGGACGGCGCGAGAGTCTTCAACGCCGCCGTTGCTCTCGGAGTCGACGCCAAAGAACTCTGTAAGTACGCAGATACTGTCCAGATTTGCCTCAGTAAGGGTCTTAGCGCCCCCGTCGGAAGCGTCGTCGTCGGTTCAACCGACCTGATTAAGAAGGCGAGGAAGTACAGGAAGATGCTCGGCGGAGGCATGAGGCAGGCAGGCATAATCGCGGCCCCCGGTATCATTGCCATTACAAAGATGGTTGACAGACTCAAGGATGACCACGACAACGCCAAGCTCCTCAGCGAGGGGCTCCAGAAGATGGGGTTCAGAGTCGTCAACCAGGTTCAAACGAACATGGTCTACATAGACCTCAGCTCTATTGGCTGGAAGGCCGATGACTGGAATAAGGCATGCAAGAAGCTTGGATGGAAGAGCCGAGCAAGCGGCACGGGGACTCGTCTCTGTACCCACTATGGTATCGAGCGCGAAGACATCAAATCCTTCCTAGAGGGACTCGATAAGCTAGTCAAGTAGCCAACCCTTTTTTACCACCTAGACCTGTTTCCTTTTCTATGATTATCACCGAGGCTAAGGGGCTTAGAACGCTCGGAACACAAATATTCGTCGCCTTAGGGGCGCCAAAGAGTAAAGCGGAGTTCGTATCAGAAACACTCGTCGAGGCGAATCTCTGCGGACACGACAGCCATGGAGTCTTCTTCTTTACCGTTTACGGGGAAAGGATCAGACAGGGACATATCCATGTAAAGGAGAATCCCCGGATCGTCAAGGAAACACCGACATCAGCCTATATTGACGGGCGCTGGGGCTTCGGTCAGATAGCCGCGAAGAGGATTATTGAAACCGCCGTGGAAAAGGCGAAGAAAAATATGGTAGCTGCCGTTGGCGGCTTCAACATAAACCACATCGGTCGCCTCGGCTACTATACCACGTGGGCGACAGAGCAAGACATGGTCGGAATGATGTTCGCCAACGTGGGGAACCCACTCGTAGCACCATTCCACGGCACCAGTAGGACATTCGGCACCAACCCCGCCAGCATAAGCACACCCACTGCCACGGGAGAGAACTTCTTAATGGACTACGCTACAAGCTTCGCCGCGGCAGGGAAGATAAGCGTCGCCCGCGCGAAGCACGCCAAGATACCAAAACACTGGGTAAGGGACAAAAACGGTGAACCAACCGACGACCCCAACGCCTTCTACGACGGCGGATACCTCCTTGGCTTTGGCGAACATAAGGGCTACGGGATACAGATGACCTCCGAGCTACTCGGCGCAGCCCTCACAGGAAGCAGAGCGAGTATGGACGATAGCAAGAATCCGCCCAGCCCTAATGGCGTATTCTGCATAGCCATTAACCCAGAAGCCTTCGTTGGTCTCAAAGCATTTAAGGAGAAATCCTCCGAGATCATAAAATTCGTCAAGTCGAGGAAACCGGAGAAAGGTGAGACTGTTCTCATCCCAGGCGACCCAGAGAGGATATCAAAGAGGCAGAGACTGCAGGAAGGGGTTCCACTCCCCGAGGACACATGGGAGCAGATCAGAAAAATTAGCGTTGAGCTAGGCCTCGACCCTAACATAGCCTTGAAATCTTAAGACTTCTATCGTCGCGAGCACACATGATGGTTGTGGCTTAGCTTCAGGAACAGGGTTAAAAGGGGTCTAGCGCCCTCATCCGCCATGGGCTTCTGGTTCCCCGTTGAGGAGGCAGAGGAGGGCGCTGCAAAACTCCTCGTCCCCACCATAGATAGGGGGAAGGGTGAACCTCTCGACCATGCCAGGAGCAAGGCGGCAGTCTTCTACAACCCCCATATGAGACTCAATAGGGATACTGCGGTGCTCGCTGTTTCAGTGAAGGGGGACCACCTCGGGAGGCCCATAGAAGCCTGTGAGCCAATGTGTGGCTGCGGTGTCAGGGGGATCCGCCTCGCTCTCGAAGCTGGGGCGGTTAGGGTACTAATGGGAGATCTCAACCCTAGTGGCGTGCAAATATCGGAGGAGAATGTGCGCAGAAACGGGGTATCAGACAGGGTCAGAGTCCGCTTCATGGATGCGAACCTAATGCTGAACCTTCACAGCAGCCCGATGAACCGGTTAGACTACGTCGATATCGACCCCTTCGGCTCCCCCTCGGAGTTTCTCGATTCAGCGGTGCGTGCTACGAGGGACGGTGGGATGATCGCCCTCACAGCAACGGACATGGCGCCCCTATGTGGCGTCAGCCCCTCCGCGTGCCTACGGAAGTATGGAGGAAAGCCACTACGCACCACATACACCCACGAGGTCGCCCTCCGCCTCGTCATCGGCGCCACAGTTCACGCCGCATCAGTCCACGAGATAGGTATCAAACCCCTCTTCGGGTACTATGCCGACCACTACGTCCGCGTCTACCTCAGCCTCAGGCACAGTGCTAAACCAGCCGACGCCGCCCTCACCGAAATGGGCTACATCGTCCACTGCCCAAGGTGCCTACATAGAGAAGCCGTTAAGGGCGCCTACCTCAAGTCGTCAAGAACATGCCCCGTGTGTAGTGGCCAACTCATAGTTGGGGGGCCAATGTGGCTCGGGGACTTTGCAGACGACTCCTTCACCAGTGAAATGCTTGAAAAAGCAGTAAAGATAAAGGGTTGGGAGCCCCGACTCATCCACCTCATCAAGACGATCCGCGGAGAGATTGGGTTCCCCCCCACCTACTATCACCTCGATGAGTTTAGCTCCCGCGCAGGTAAATCGAGCCTAAACATGGACGAGATCATGGCGAAGCTCACAGCAGCAGGGTTCAGGTCAACTCGTACCCACTTCGACCCAAGGGGCGTCAGGACAACAGCCAGTGCCACCGATTTGGCAAACTTTATTAAAGGATAACTCCGCGAAGGGATCGGAAACCATGCCCAGCCGATGGCTACATGAGCGTAAAACCGAGCACTACTACAACAAGGCCAAAGAAGAAGGCTATAGGAGTAGGGCGAGTTACAAACTCAAGCAGCTAAACGACGAGTTCAGCTTCTTCAAAGGAGCGAAGAAGGTCCTCGACATGGGAGCCGCCCCAGGTGGCTGGCTACAGGTCGCCGGAGAATCCATCACTGGCGGCCTCGTCGTCGGAGTCGATCTCAAGGAGATCTACCCACTCTACATGGAAAACGTCGAGACCATCGTAGGCGACGTCACCGACCCAGTGGTACAGAATGAGGTCCTCGAGAGATTCCAAGGAGAGAAGGCAGACGTCGTCCTCAGCGACATGGCCCCCAACGTCATCGGGATCTGGGAGGTCGACGATCTCCGTCAGATCCACCTCGCACGTACGGCCCTCAACATCGCCGATAAGCTTCTCAGGGAAGATGGCTGGATGGTCGTTAAGGTCTTCCAGGGGAAGGAACATGAGGCATTCATCAAGGAAATGAAGGCGATGTTCGAGAAGGTTTACATAGTCAAACCTAGAGCTTCCCGAAAGGGTAGCGCCGAGGTCTATGTCGTCGCCAAGAACCTCCACAAGGACAGGATTCCCCCCAAGGAGTTCGGGACGGATGGGAAGCTCTCCCAAATAATTGAAGAAGATGACACGGAGCCTCTGCCTGGTGACAACCTCCCCGACTACGGGGAACCTGAAGAATATGGCAAAAAAGGCCCTAGCTGAGAAGTTCAGCTAAGATGTGGGCAATCATCGTATTCGCCTGAACCACTGGTTTGCCCGTCTTCGCAGCGACCTTATTCCGGATATCCGTAGGGAAACCAAAGCAGTTGAGGAGGATCAGGTCTAGGTTCTGTGCTGCTAGACGGTTGCACAACCCCTCCACGTCTTTTGGCTCGTATGGGCTGACGGTATCGCTGTAAACTTTGACGCCAGGGCGGCTCCACTCCTTCTCCCCCATGGGTATCTGCTCTGCTGTTGGATAGACAACTCCAAGTTTTCCCTCCTTGAGGCAGCCCTCGAGGACGCCTTTTAATATCTCCGCCGGGGTAATGACGAGACCCTGCGATCTGAACTGGGGGAACTTGCCGGTACACATCACGACTGTGAGCCTTACGCCTTTGGACTCAAGCCAGTCAAGCTTCTCCTGCATTAAAGGCAGGATATACTTCTTCGTGATCTTAATCTCTGTACCATCCCTCATCCTACTGACTAGGATATAATCCTCGACCATAAGAGGAATCTTCTTCACGTCCAGCATCGTCTTCCCGTCTAGGGCACCCACCTCCAATATTTCGACATTCTTCCCTAGGATCTCCTTAAGGCCTGGGAGGATGTCGTCGCGGGGCGACTGCCCTATTGTGAGCATCCCGATCTTCTTCATGCCGAGAAGAGAGACGCGTCTCCGGCGTTAAAATCTTCGGCTAGATGAACCGCTTCTTAAGGGCGTCGCGTTCTGCGTCCACGATCTTGGTGAAGAACTCGTCGGACTCCCCCTCGGTCTGAGCGAGTATGTCCCAGGCAGCGGTGAGATCGACGCGCTTCGCTGCCCCAATGATGGCTGCTCTGCGCCCATACATTGAGACTAGTTTACTGACGTCCTTCCCTCTCTCCCACCACTTCGGCTTCTCCTTCGAGCTCCTACTCCTCTCCTGGCTCATTAGTTCCTGTATCTCCTCCATGGAGCGGTCGTAAACAGCGATCTCCGTGGAGCCGCAGACGGGACAGACGAGCTTCTCGTCGAGGTCCCTAATGCGCTGGGACTCTGCCCAGTCGTGCTTACCGTGGCAGGCTAGGATTCTCGTCTCACCGTAGAGTCGAGCCTTAGCGGATTCGAGGATGATCCTATCCATCTTCTCGGGGGGAACAATGTCAGTCTTCATGCTAATACCCTCGACCGCCATCTTACCCAACGGCGTCAACTGCCCTTCTGTGTCGAGAACGACGACTTCGATCTCCCCGTTCGCCATTTTCCTCAACAGGGCGATAGTACCCTCCACGTCAAGGTCGAGCCGATACGTGTCCTTGATAGCCTCCTCATAAACCGCTGTGTTCTCAAAGCTCTTCATAAGCCGACCGAGAGTAACGTTGCTGAAATCGGCGAACTTACTCAGCGCCCCCGCTTTTCGAGCGACGTTAATCAAGCGCCTCTTAAAGAGCCCCGTCTTCTTCACGGCGTCCTCTATGATCTTCTCCAAGTCCTTGTTCGCGAGGTTCTTTAGCATCTGAGCGACGTATCGGGCGTCTATCTCCCCTACGGTCTGGGTCGCTACCATGTATGTCTCCTGCTGGACGCCGACGGGGTATCCCGTCTCCTCGCTGATGATGTGCCCAATGACGCGCGCTAGTGTCCTGTTTACTAGTGTGCCGAAGTTGGCGTGGAGTAGGACGTTATCCTCCCACTCCTCGAGTATGACGCGACTGTCCGTTGGTGCGGGGTAGCCAGCCTTGTTGTGGTCGACCTGCTCTCTGATAGCGCGCTCCATCGTCGACTGGCTCGCCGGATATGTTTCAGCCAGCTCAGCGGCAATCGCCTTGGGTGTCTTATCACTCTTAAGACCGTCCTCGATAAACGCTTTGACCCTGCCGACTTCTAAAGCAACCTCGAGGGGCACAGGGATCTCCTCCCCAATCCAGCTCGGAATTGCACCCGTTGGGTCGTCCTCTGCCTTGACGTAGATCTTGTCATTGTGGACGTTCAGGATCTTCCAGGCTCTTCCTCTGAGCGTGAACTTGACCCCCGGCTTCGCGTACTCCGCTACAAACGCCTCCTGAAGCACACCTACAGGAGACTCATCCTTCGCCTCTAAGACGAGGTAATCCTTCTCGTCGGGGATCATGCTCAAGTTGTTAAAGAAGTAGGTATAGATGGTCTTCCTGCTACCCCTTGGGCGGATGATGACCTCGTCCTCTGAAGAGACCCATGCGAGGCGCGGGAACCTGTTATGCATATAGCTTGCAACGAATCCAACATCCTCGGTTGTAATGTCTCGAAACGGGTAAGCTCCTTTGAAAAGATTGGCAACCTGGAGGAAGTAGAGACGCCCCCTAGCCATGAGTTCCGCCGTCATCTGGTTGACCATAACGTCGTAGGGTTTCTCCGGTATCCTGAGGGGCTCCATGACCTCCCCGAGGGCTCGGCGGCAGATCACCATCGACTCGAAGGCGTCGTCGCTGTTCAGACTGATGATTACACCCTTTGAGACCCTGCCTAGGCGGTGCCCGCTACGGCCAACGCGCTGGAGTAACCTCGTAACCTGCCTCGGGCTGTTATACTGGATGACAAGATCGATACTCCCGATATCGATGCCCAGCTCGAGGCTGCTCGTGCAGATGACGGTACGAATGTTCCCATCCTTAAGCCCACGCTCCGCCGCGATCCTGCTCGTCTTCGCCAGGGAGCCGTGGTGAATACTAACGGGGAACTCCGTATCCCAGAGGTTGAACCTGCTAGCCAGCATCTCGCTTGTGCTACGCGTGTTGGTGAATACGAGGGTCGTCTGATGCTCCTCGATGAGGCGGCGGATGGCGCGTAGCCGTGCCGAGACCTCGGGATGTGTGAAGAGGGTCGTCGC
>JBGPRA010000055.1:0-12218 GCA_041489375.1 Bathyarchaeia archaeon
AATCGTTTATTCACTCCGCAGTTTGGAGGAGAATGGGATTATTAGGAGAGTGATCAAGCCGAGGGCGAGATACGTCGTCGATACCGGGCATGACTCGCTTAGATAACCAACCACCATGGGACTGACGCAGGTAAAGGCGCCATACATGAACTCGTAGAAGCTCAGCGTCGCCCCGAGGCTGCCGCGGGGGGAGCCGTGTGCTATAAAGTTCATAATAATTGGTTCGATAATGCCGTTGGCAGCGCCAAAGAGGATGAGGGGTCCAAGGAACTCCAATTCCGTTGTAGCGTATGCGACTCCAACTAGGCTTATGGCGAGGCAAATGGAACCAACGAGCATCCCTCTTTTCATTCCGATGCCTACGATCTTCTCCGAGTAGTAGAATCCAACTCCCTTCACGGCGCTATCAAAGGCGAGGAGGAAGCCGATTACAGTGGCTGTAAGACCTTTCTCCGCCATGTAGCCTGGCAGGATGTAGAAGTAGATGCCAAGTCCAAGAGCGTAGGGGATCATGGTGATGTAAGCCCACTTGAGGGAGGCAACTGCTGAGAAGTCAAACTTGATCTTCTTCGACTCCGTCTCAAGTCTTATCTTAGGGACCATGACGCCATTCACCATTAGAGCGACCAGCATGACTCCGGTGAGAAGCGCCCAGAGAAAGGGGTACCCATAGGTATCTGCCACCCAGCCTCCGACGAAGGGACCTAGGACGAAGCCGAGTATCCAGCTCAGGTTGTATCTCCCGATCGCCTGGGTAAGTAGATCGGGGGGTGCTATATCCGCTGTAACTGCGCCCGCAGCAGCCCAGAAGGCACCTCCCGCGAATCCGATGAGGACCCTAGCAATGAATATCTGCCCCACGTCCCCCGAGAAGACGAGGTAGGTGAGGCATCCCGCTGTGAAGATGTTGAAGACAAGGTAGAGTCGAACCTTTTCGAACCTGTCGAGGAGGGCTCCCGCGATGAGCGTTGTGACGGTATAAGCTACCGCGGATGCTGTCCCCATAAGCCCGATGTCTAGGAGGGTTGCGCCAAGCCTCTCAACTTGGACGGAGGCAAGCATCATCGGCGTCCCTATTGCAGTGGACACGAGGAAGACCGATAAATAGAGGAGCTTGAGAAGCCCCGTGCGATCCTCACTAGACAATGTGCTGAACGTTAAAGCGGTTACCCGGATAAACCTAATCCTCACGCCTCGATGACCCTAGGCGCATCTCCCTTATGTGGGCCCTTCACCGTAACAACATCATTTAGTGTGGCCGTCATTCCGTCGACGGAAGCGACGACCGGGATCCCAGAGTTCTCCTCGAGCCAAACCGCCTCCTTTGTAGGGTCTGCATTGAGTAGTTTTATGCCGAAGTGGGTTGTTACCGCGCATTGGGGCTTTGCCTCCTCAATGAGCCGTAGAGCGTCGTCAGTGCATAGGTGGCCAACGAGGGGACTCCCCCTGGGCCACATAGTCCCCAAGATGAGTAGCCTGCAGCCCCTTAGCGCCTCGCCGAGGCCAAGGTAAACCTCCGTATCGCTCGTGTAACCCAGTTTTCCCACCCTTGGAGTCTCAAACTTCAAGCATATAGCGTCGCTGTCCCCGTGGATCGCCTTCAACGCTTTGAAGGTTATTCTGTCGATTTCGAAGTGGGAGCCTGGTACGAGCTCCTCAACCCTACTAGCTAAGCCCTGGTGATACCTGCTAATGCTGGGGTCGAGGTCCTCCCCTCCCCTGAGGACGCTCCTCGCGGCGGCGAGGACGCCGTGCTTCCTCCTAGTGCCTCCTGTCATCGCCTCGATGAGGACCTCGGCATCTGTGTAGTGGTCGGGATGGCAATGGGTAACGACAACGCCATCGAGGCGCATCGGGGTCAGTCCAGCGTAGATGCTGTGAACGAGGGCACCCGGGCCGGGATCGATATGAACCTGCGTCTTACCATACTCGAGTCGTATGCCCGCAGTTCTCCTCCTCTGTGTGCACATTGTGTGGCGGCCGCCGCCGGTACCGAGGAAGTGGAGGGTGAGTGGTTCCATATGGATCCTTCGGCTTGAGAGAGTTAAATATTTAACAGGGAGACACATCCAGAAATGGTGCCGGGCCCGTGGCCTAGTTAGGCTAAGGCGTCTGACTGATAATCAGAAGATCAAGAGTTCAAATCTCTTCGGGCCCACCATTTCACTCTTAGGCACCAACATGCTCTTCACTTTGCGGAATATTTTGACGCCGAAGTCGCTGTCCTCTAAAACTCCTTCTTCGAGCAATGGTATCGCTTCCTCGACTGCTCGCGCGGCGGCTGGAGCTAGAGCGATAAGTAACGTGAGACCACCATGCATGATGGTCAGCCTAAGACTAAGAGAGTGAGTCGGATTTACTATTACGGCGCGCGTGTACGATTCTTGCTTTCACCAATATCATCGATGGATCTATTCCCGATGGCTGACCCGAGTAGTCGCTTCGCTTAGCCTCCCCCTTAACGGCTTCGTAGAATTCTATCAACTCCTCTGCGGTATATTCTTCGCTGCTTCTAAGTAGACTGGTCAAGTGTGTCGCAGGGAAGATGTCGGCGATTTTCTGCACGTATTCCTGAACTCGTTTCGGCCTATCATGGTCCCAATCCAATGAATCCATGTATTTTTGCCTTGAGCTGCTTGTATCGACGCCTAGGATCCTGTCGCCTAATTGCCCACCCCTCTCAAAGGCCTGTCTATTCTCCGTCCTAGTTTGCTCCTCTTCAATCGACTCTACTGGCGCAGCGTAGCGGAGAGCTAACAGACGCTTCACGATCGACCTCATTCTAGCCTCTACCACATCCTGCGTCTCAGCCGCAGCTTCGGCCAAGGAGTCTCTAGCTCTCTGCATTTCCCCGCGTAGATCAACGGACTCATCCAACAACGATCTTCTCCAGCTCCTTCCTGAACTGCCAGCAGCTGGGGCAACGACTCGCCAAGCTGTTTTTAATCAAGTGGTCTTCAAAGGCTTCGACGGTCATTATCATAGTCGGTACCGAGTCTTCCGACCTCACTTGCTTACCCGCGACGAGGTTTACGAGAGTCTTGAGGTGTATACTGAAGCCCACGAGAACGCCGACCTTCCACGTGTCATTCTTGATCTTCTCCACCTCCGACACTGTGCTGGAAAAGAAGCCTTTCAAACCTTCAAGGTTTTTAATAATGGCTTCGCGCTCGGCTTTAAACTGGGATCTAGCATTTGATACGGACTCCTCCCTTATTCTAGTCATCTCCGCTAAATATCCCGTGTCGGGGTCCTCGAAGTCGAGTTTCAGCCGATTAGCTGTTTCTGTTATTGCCTTTGAGGCTTCCCGGATAGCTATTATGTCCTGTGAGTGGAGCAGATCGATCTTCGCCTCTAATTTCTTTTTTTCATCAGCCAGCTGTGTGACCTCGGCGCCAAGGGTGGCTGCTTTGCTCTGCAGCTCTGCGACTTCAGCCTTCCCTCTCTGCTTAGCCGACTCTACGGCCGCGTGGATGTCTCCAAACCTCGCTATTTCGTCTCGGAACGCGGATACATCAACGCCGCTGTCGACTATGATCCTCTTGAACTCGATCAACTCCGCGGGGCTCACATGCTTCCTGAGCTCCATCAGGCCCTTGAGGGCTTGTTCCTGGGCCTGCGCGTTCTCGACGGTGACTCGCTCCCTCTCTTCAGCCAGCTTGATACGCTCATTGAGCGCATTCAGCTTAGCTTCCTGGCTGGTCTTCTCGTTCTCGAAACCCAGCTTCGGCTCCCAGTTCTCTTTGACGTCTTCCTCCAGCTTTAAGATAGACTGCTTATTGTCATAGCCGTGTCTAGCGCCCACCTCATGGGTGGCCTCAACCAAGACGCCAAGCTGCGAAGGTCGAAGCCCCAGAGCATCAGCCTCCTTAACCTTTTCGACGAGCGCGCTCTTTTCAGCGAGCACCTCCTCAACCTTCTTCAGCTTGTTTCCCACGATTAGCTCCTGTTTGTTAAGGTAGCCGACCCGCGCCTCATCCTCGTCGAGCTTCTTAGATAGGTCAACGCTCCTCGAGTAGAAGGCAAATACAGCCTCTGAGTCGCCGCCTTTCTCAGCAATCTTGGATACGCAATTTTTCGCTTTCTCAACATCCCGCAGATCCAGGCCAAGGGGGCCTAGGGCGTCTCTGAGAGCTATGAACTGCTTAAGCTCGACTAGTGTGGTGTTCTTTTCCTTAATCGCCTTATCCCCATCACTCTTAGCTGCAGCCGCTTTCTGCTCATATTCGTAGACTTTATCATCGAGCTCTTCAAACTCTCGATGCTTCGACTCGACGTCATTTAATAGGATTTGATAGTCGCTCTTGTCGCCGATCCACCATCCCTTGAGACCCTTAACAGTCTTCACAAAGTTCTCTGGCGACATACCCTGTTTCACCGCCTCAGCATACGAGACCTCTATAAACGCTGGGGCTCCCTCGGCGTCGACGCCGAACAACTCCACTTCATTCACGATCCTTAAGCCCAGCGGCGCCTTAGAGGCGTCCACCTTCGTCTCCTCTACGGCGGCACCAATCGCAATCAGTCCCTTTACCTGCTCAGCAATTCCATACTTGTCCACGACAGCCAAAATACCCCCCTCCTTCTCAGCCTCCGAGATGAACCTCTGTAAAAGATTCGACACGGTCACGTGACTGCATCCGAGCTCTCCACCCACACTCCTCGTGGAATAACCCCTAAACAGAAGACTAAGCGCCTTGCCGCGGTCTATGGGTGGCATCGAGCTCAAAAAAGTCATGATCGAATAAGTAGATATGTTATTCGGAAAAAATGTTAAAAAAATTCAAAAATTTTACAAATGCAACCACAATCAACAATTACACTGCTAAGTTCACCAAAGTAGCCTCTCCGCCAGCGAAGACACTGTAAACCCATAACACAGCTTGTTAACGTGGAAGAACCCCCGTTAACCCCACACCATCCCCCGTTGACACCCCAAGCCCACCATGGACCCCTGTTAACGACCTTAAGCCCGCCTTGAGCCCCTGTTAACCCTGTAACCGAATGCCCCAACTGCGCCTTGAGTACCTCAACGCTCTACCACCACAAACCCATACATAGTATATAGTATAGGAAACGCTATTTTCGAGGATCCCAACTTTACACTCTTACCAGTTTGAACAACACTCCTTAACAGCCCAAACACTATTAACAAAAAGATTAACACGCTTAACAGGCAACTTAACCCCAAATCATAACTTATCACACCGCACGCGCGGTTAGGTGCATCAAGCGCTTCATCGAGTGAGTCGGCCGTCGTCCATGAAGCCTAGGCTTAAACCTCTCAGCCACTCGATGTTTCCCCTACTGAATGGTGTGTCCTCGGGCATGCGGAGCCCGTATTTATCAAGCAGCCCGTGGATCCGGTTCTTCACCATGGTTCTGTTCTTGACCAGGTTCAGGCGGTGGCGGAGGAGCTCCCTCCTGCTCCGGAGTTCCTCACCGGGGATGTAGCAGGTTGGTATCATGCCTGCTCGTAGCAGCCCTGCTAGGGTTCTGGCGTCGACCTTGTCTGTCTTGACCTTCGCTTCGGCGATGAGTCTGGTCTTGCTCGGGTTGGAGAGGGCTACGTCGAATCCGTGTGTCTCGAGCCTGTCATGGATCTGTATCCAGAGGTTCCCAGTCGACTCTACATCAGCCCTCAAATCGTCGTTGAACGATGCAAGCTTCCCCGCGTACTCCTCTATGCCCTCGGCTGTGTTGGGGAAGCGCTGCTCGTCTAGCAGCGTTCCATCGTCTTCAAGGATCGCGGCTTGACACATCTTTTTATGGACGTCTATTCCAACGTACTTCACGGGTGTCACCTCTCGGGTGGCCTGCGGGCGGCACGCTCCTATCGGGTCTCACCTCGGACCAGTCGGGTAGCCGCTCGGGTCTGGCCCAGTCTGGCTTAAGGGTCTCACGTGGACCATGCGCGCGACGGACCTAAGCCACCCGGTGCACCCACAGTGCTCATCCTGAAAACGTTTCACATACCGACTGGCTTGTCCGTAAATGGCAGCTAAAAAACTACAATAAACCAATAATAGAGACGCAGCAATCAAACCCGATTAGAAAACCAGTCAGAGAAGCCCTTACTAATCCAGCAATAACCACACAACTGCGCGCACGAAAACGGGTGAGTTGCTAGCCTTTGAAAACTATTTAGAAAAAGTGTTTAAATAATGATATCATTAATATGTATTGGAAGTCGATGTATTTTCCATTTCTGTCAAGAAAAACTCATACCTACTCAGTGTTAAATAAAAAAACCATGCCATTCATTTTATCATCGCTTGGAGTAATTGGAGATTTTGTTACTACCAATTTGGGGCTAAGCAGAGGGTTCGTCGAAACGCATTTAACTTACAGCCCCATTTTCGCAATAATTATTTTTTGGAGTTCAATATTGTTTTTACAATTCGCTTTACCAAAAGGGAAAATATGGTATCTAAGTATTATTATTATATCTCTGTTTAGCTTCTTAGGGCTGATAAACAACTCATTTGTGCTATTAGGTGTTTTTCCGGGATTAGTAATATGATCAATTATTTAAATCAGAAAAACTTAAAAACAGGCAAAAAAATTATTAGGATGTCACCTTAAGAAGGGTGTAATTGAGTTTTGTCAGATGTAAAACCTTGTTTCTCTAGATGCCGAGATTTTAGTTGCGTTAAGAGGGCGATGTCTTTCAGGGGTAAATTGACTTGGTGCCAGTGGACCGAAGCCGAATGCGAGCCCAAGAAATGCACTTACGCCACTTGTTATAAACGTCAACTGCTTGATGACGGGACCTGTGGATTCACCATAAAGAGGAAGACGAAAGAGGACTCGGAGCCAGAGACTTTTAAAATCCCCGAGATCAGGGCGAGAGGAAAGCTGGCTAAGAAGGTAGGGGATAGGAGCATCTATTAATCGCTGAATGATCCCAGGATCTGCAATGAAGAGGGACCTCCGTAGCGAACTCTCAGGGATTATTCCCTCCGACTTGATAGGGATGGTTCCACATTCATTCGATGTAATAGGATCTAAGGAGCGCGCTGTTGCTGTCATAGAGGTCCCTCCGGAGCTTGAACAATACGGGAAAGTAATAGCTGAAGCGCTGATGCGCGTCCAAAGAAATGTTAAGAGCGTTCTCTCAAAGGGCACGGAGCGAGTAGGGGAATATCGTGTACGCAACATGGTGCTTTTAGCAGGAGATCGAGACACTGAGGTCATCCACAAAGAATCAGGCTGCTACTTTAAGGTCGACCCGACCACCGCTTACTTCTCCCCTAGGGAATCAACTGAACGCGAGAAGATCTCCTCTCAGGTATCTCCAGGAGAGAGGGTATTAGTTATGTTCAGTGGCGTAGGACCGTTTGCCATATGCATAGCTAAGAGGCAGCCCAAGGCCCAATGCGTTGCGATTGAGCTGAACCCCAATGCGCATAAGTATTGTCTGGAAAACATCAGCTTGAACAAGGTCGGAGACCGTGTTTCAGCTCTTATGGGAGATGTCCGTCAGGTATGCCCCACCCTTGTCGATAGGTTTGACAGAGTATTGATGCCGCTCCCTAAGGGGGCTTATGAATTCCTCGACGTCGCTATTCCCAAGGTAAAACCAAGTGGGGTATTGTATTTTTATCACTGGGCGCAGAGGGATGATCCTTTTTCGGAGGGGGAGAAAATCCTTCTACAAGCTGCGGGGGATATCGGTCGAAGCGCTGAGATTACTGAAAGAGTAAAAGTCTCTCAGTATAGTCCTTCTGCTTGGAAAATTAGGCTTAACGCGAAAATAAGCTAATCTATTTTTCTTCTTTAGACTCTTCCTTATCTCCTTCCCTGTCTAGGTCAAGGGGATTATCTAGAGGGATCGGTGGAGGTGTAGTCGCCATAGTGTAGCCGATCCATAAAACAATGAAGAGCATAATGTAGACCGCGGCGAGAATGGGTAATTTGTATGCCCACTCTGTGTAAGGCACTAGCCATGCAAAGAATGCTCCTAGGAATGGGGCGAATGACCAGACGAAGTATCCGATCATTATGAGCGCAGTGATTATCATAATCGTATAGCCTAACGACTTATCGTTCAATTTCTATACCTCTCATTATGATGTTTGATGTTACATTATTAGCCTTTTTCTTTTACTTATCCGATTTCAGTTTCGTGATAGCCTAATCTGAACACTACAAGACTAATGACCAGAATCCACCCTCTATTAACCGTTGGAGAATATAGGCAATGGTTAAAAAGTCCGGTTGGGAATTAATGGGCTTATACCGCAGGTGTACACGTTGAACAATGTCTTCATTAATGAGCTAGGTCAAGTACCCCTTCAAAATAAGCCATTAGAGATTACAGAGAGGAAGGGTCTAGGGCATCCGGATACGATGTGCGACAACATCATGAATCAGATCTCCGTCGACCTCTCGACCGAGTACATGAAGAGATTTGGTAAAATCTATCACCATAACATGGATAAAGGCCTCATCGCTGCTGGCGAGACTTCGGTGAAGTTTGGGGGAGGAAAGGTGAACAAACCAATCCTCATTATTTACGGTGACCGCGCTACCTTCAAGGTAGGTAACGAGGAAGTCCCTGTCAACGAGATCGCTGAAAAAAGTACATGTTCATGGCTTAAGAAGAACCTCAGATTCGTCGATCCCGACATTCATGTTAAGTTCCAAAGCGAGATTAAACCAGGATCCGCGGCGCTCCAAGACATCTTCAGCAGGAAGAAGAAGGGTGAGTTTCTAGGCGCAAACGACACGAGCGCTGCTGTCGGATTCGCTCCCTACACAGAACAGGAGAAACTCATACTTGGTTTAGAGAAATACCTCAATTCCCGCGAATTCAAGAAGGAACACCCCGAGTCGGGAGAGGATATAAAGCTAATGGCACTCCGCCGCGGGAGAAAAGTCGACCTCACAGTCGCTATGGCAATTGTGGACCGCTTTATAAAAAGCGAAGATGATTATTTTAAGCGGAAGGACGAGATCTACGATTCCATCAACACCTGGATAGACGCTAAGGGGGGCTTCGAGGAGGTGAAGGTTAGCCTCAACGCCCTCGACGTAAGGGGAAGGGGGCTCGATGGACTTTATCTCACAGTACTCGGTACTTCAGCTGAGGCGGGCGATTCAGGTCAGGTCGGCAGAGGGAACAACGTACGTGGCGTTATCGCTCTTCTCCGCCCTATGAGTAGTGAAGCCGCTGCAGGAAAGAACCCTGTTAGCCATGTTGGTAAGATCTATAACATGCTCTGCTACAAAATCGCGGACAGGATCATTGAAGAGGTCAACGGCGTCGATGAAACATACGTCTGGCTCCTGAGTAGAATTGGGTGCCCCATCAACGAACCAAGTGTCATCTCAGCTCAGGTCATCCCCCAGAAAGGTGTCGCCATGAAGAGCCTTGAGCCAAGCATAGAGGAGATAATCGCTGATGAATTTGATCACCTCGATGAGTTCTGTAATGCCCTCGCGGACGGTCACGTGGGCCTCCGTTAAGTGACTTTTCTATATTCGCAGAGTTCCATTAATGGACAGTTGTTGCATCTTGGCTTCTGTGGTTTACAATATTCTTTACCAAGTTGGAGGAAAGCACTATCGGTATAAAACCAGTCTCTCCGAGGCAATGAACCTTCAAGTGTGTCCTTCACTTCGGTCGGCCTCGCCCTAAAACTGACGAGGCCAGTCCTCTTACAGACCCTTAGTATGTGAGTGTCAACTGCGATAGAGGGCACCCCATAGCCATAACTCAGGACGATGTCTGCAGTCTTTGGACCGACTCCGGGGAGAGTCATGAGTCCCTCGCGTGTCCTCGGAGTCTCGCTGTTGAATCTTTCGATGATGCCCTTGCAAGCGCCGATAATGTAAGCCGACTTAAGATTGTAGTAGCCGGATGGTCGTATTAACCTCTTAAGAGTCTCGGGATCGAGACAAAGAATCTCACATGGTGTAGAGGCCACATTAAATAAGGCATCCGCAGCTTTGGAAGCGTTCTCATCATGCGTTCTTTGGGAGAGTATACAGCCGATAAGTGCTCGGAATGGTGCCTCTGACCCAACATTGAAAGCTTCGTCGCCGTAATGCCTCCTCAGGGCGGTGAACGCCCTAAACACTTTGTTCATCTCCGAGGTCTCACCTTGAGTCTCTCAGAAAGATATCCGGCAGTAGTTTTCCCACTTTTCTTAGCCAATCGCTCGATCATCTTTCCTGTACCAGAGGAGTATTGGGCAGCCTTCTTTGGCTTCCTAGCTATTTTGCTCGGTAGGCCAAGCCTCTCAGCGAGCCTCCTGAGGACGATCTTCCTCGGTTCCTTGCCTTCAGTGGGCAACTTATGTTTAAGGGAGAGTCCGAGGGCGAAACGTATGATCCCCGGATCCATATATGGAAGCCTAAGTTCGGCACCGAGATCTGAGCAAACTTTCCAGTCCCTCTCTAAGTTGATCTCGTATGACTGCGCCACATCTCGGAACATGGTAGCCCTAACCCGCTCACAATGAGTCTGGTATTCCTGGACGTACTTAGCGTAGCCACCGAATAGCTCGTCACTCATATTGCCTGAAAAGACCACTCTGCACGGTCTGGTTATGGCGTCGAGAGCGACGAAGTAAAGGGGGGCAGCAACGCTGATCTTCATTGGATCAGATTCCTCGACGCTCTCCACTATCGAGCCGAGGTGTTTCTCTAAGTCGTTTTCGGTGAATGTTCTGATGTTGATCGAAAGACCGAGGCTATCCGCGGCAACTTCCGCCGCTTCGATGTCTGGGGAGTCAGTAGCGCCTACGCATGTCAATCTTGGGCGAGCGCCGACGAGCTTCAAGTAGTAAGCTATGAGTGTACTGTCGATGCCGCCAGAGAACGCAAGCGTCGGCGAATTGAGCCCTCTGCTCGTCCTCAACGCTGCACGTTTCAGCAATTCGTCAAGTACATCCGTAGCCTCATCGAGACTCATCGTCGATAGAGGTGGTTCCTCTAAGGGGGCTACTTCCTTGTCTCTTATCTCCCCCCTGCTAAGTGTCACAACGTGACCGGGCTTGACCTGGAGTGGCTCAATACCTAGGCCGAGGATAGTTTTGGTGTTGGTGGATACGCAGACCAACTCATCATTCCGGCCATAGTATAGAGGCACTAATCCAATATTGTCACGGGCGCACATTATCATGTTCTTCTTGGCTACAACAGCAGTCCAAAAGCCATCATGTTCTATGAATAGCTCTTTAAAGCCCTCCTCAGTTCCTCGCCTCAAGATGTTCGCAACTGCTAAGTTGCTCGGCTCAGGTGTGTCCCAGAGCCTACCGATGAAGGCGACAGCCCCGTATCCATCGAGGAGTAGCTGAGAGTTATCAGTTGAGTGAACTCTAATGAGCCTGTGGCCTAGGGCTACGTTAGACGAGAGTGTGCTGAACTCAATTGGCTGACAGCTATGCTCTACACCATCGGGTGTGGCAATTCCATATGCATCAAACTGAACTCTCGTCTGGTTAAGTATCGCCAGTAGACTCCCAGT
The DNA here is from genome assembly GCA_041489375.1 of Bathyarchaeia archaeon. GTDB lineage: Archaea > Thermoproteota > Bathyarchaeia > TCS64 > TCS64 > UBA8941. The sequence goes on from JBGPRA010000055.1 coordinate 11,477, forward strand.
AATATCCTCGCCTTTGCGGCTCAGCAGGCCCACAAGTTGGCTCATCCCCTATGAGGTCGGGCAGCGGTATGTTTCAGCTTATCCATGATCCCGGCTGTCCTTGAAACCTTACGCGTATTTTCAAAGTTAATCCTCGTTCTCCGGCTCGAATTTCTCTTCGACGAAGTCGGTAAGAGCCCGTTGCTCGGTCTCAGCTTTGTCGAGGTTTTTCCACTCCTGTTCTTCGACGAGGCCGCCTACTTGTTCTTTTATCGATTTAGCTAATCGGGGACCGATGAGTGGGAGGGCGACGAGGCGTTGGAGGGGGGCACGCTTGAGATCAGCAATGCTAATGAGTCCGCTGTTGTAGATGACACGTGCGCGTACGCGGCCGATGCCCTTGAGGCGGACGAGGGGTAGGATCTTCTTAGTAACACCGTGTTTGACACGGTCGTTTAATTCTCCTAGTTGGCGCCTATGGTCGGACGCGCCTACGATATTGGCTATCTCGTGGGCGCTGTAGAGTAGCCATTCGGCGTTGTGGACGACGGCGTATCGATCACCTGGCTGGACTCCGTGCTGCTCAAGAATATCCGCTTCAGTCTTCTCGTTTATCCAATCATTGAGTACCATGGCGGTCTTCACTTCCCCGAGGAACTGATCTCGCTCTATGTAATCGCCGCCCTCCTGGTTTACGGGGATAGCGAATTCCTCTTGCCTCTCCTCGGCGTAGGTTTCGACCATGTCGAGGTCGCCACGACGG
>JBGPRA010000056.1:0-12178 GCA_041489375.1 Bathyarchaeia archaeon
ATATCGGCGCAGTCGAGGTCGACGCGCCCTTGAGGATCACGCCAAGTGGTACCTTTAGCGATGTAACTAAGCCATCCGTCGTCATCGTGCCGGGAGGCGAAGCGCCCACAATCAGGGCGATGGGAGATGAGGAACTAATGGGGTATCTTAGGGAGACCGCTGATTCTGCAGATTTTGTCTGCTCGGTATACACAGGTTCCCTGCTGTTGGCCGCCGCAGGTCTCCTCACTGGTAGACAGGCGACGACTCACTGGGGTTGCTATAGGATACTTGAGACATTGAGCGCTAGATACACTAGGAAGCGCTGGGTTCAGGATGGCAAATTCATCACGTCAGCGGGGATAGTCATGGCTCTTTACCTAGTGTCGAAACTCACAGATGAGGCCACTGCGCGTAGTGTGCAGTTGGGGCTGGAGTACGACCCAGAGCCACCTTTCGGTCGAATAAACTGGGAAGGAGTGGATCGCAATCAGCTTCTCCCTACTTAAAAGCTAAGATCAGAGAGCATCTGGGCGATAAACCCGCTCTCACTTCAAGATTACGCGACATGTAAACTCACCTTATTGGGTGAGTTGTTCCACACGCCTTCTATGCTGTGAGAACATGGTTAATCATAGGGTTCTAAAGAGATGAGACGCATAAAAATCTTAAACAGGAGCAACCCAATAGATTACTGATCTGCATGCCATCGAAGCTCGATAAGGGTAAGAAGGTCGTTATAAGCCTCGACGAGGACATCGTGAGGAGTGACGGTTCAAGGATAAAGATGCGGGAGTTCGTTAAGGAGATGCTCGCGTACAACCCCGCGTTTATGATCGAGACGAGTCCCAAGGGTGAGACATGGTACCTCCGGAAGAAAGCGGAGAAGAAGTAAACGCATAGGAAGACTAGTAAAGTGGTCGTTTCCTCTTTTTAGGGCGATCTAGATGGTGATCAGGGCACTACTCTAGGACTGAGTGTAGGGATAGGCACGATGTGCATACGTTCTCTAAATCTACACGAGCGCGTGCGATTAGTAAATATTAGGAAAAAAAGGAAAAACTCCTTAAATTCTTTGGCCCGCTTCTAGTCTTCTAATTGTTGCATCAACCGCAACCATAAGTGGATCATATAGATCAGACACAGCTGGGCAATATGCAAGCTCAATAGTCGATAATTCCTTAATCGTCATCTTCTTTTTAATAGCTAACGATATGATGTTTATTCGCCAATCAGTTCCTTCTGTACCTACGGCTTGCCCCCCAAGTATCCTGCCTGTGTTTTGGTCTGCCACAATCTTTACAGAGATGTTTTTAGCGTCCGGCATCCAGTGGGGTTTCGTCTTCATGTTAGCTCTGCCTGACACGACTTTAAAGCCATGAGTCTCAGCGGTTAGGGTGTTATATCCAGTACAGCTCACCTCAATGCCACCAAAATAAGTGACAAAGGTGCCCATGGCTCCGTCGTATCTGGCGTCTCCTCCTGCAGCGTTAACACCCGCAATCGTAGCTTGTCTATAAGCGGTCGTCGCTAAAGCAACATTTATGGATCTACCGTCGATAAGACTGTAACTTAGAGCAGCGTCGCCAATGGCGTAGATATCTTTGTCGCTTGTCCTCATGTGATCGTCAGTGGCTATGAATCCCTTCTCGGTTACGAGTCCTGATTCTACTGCTAGTTTACTTGATGGGTCGATTCCCGTAGCCATTATGACCATTTCGCATGGGATGGTCTCTCCAGCGATTGTAACTGATTCAACTTTATTTGCTCCATTTATTTTTTCTATCTGTTTCCCGAAGAGGTTTCTTATGCCTTGATCAGCGATGAATTGGTTAATGAGTTCAGACATGTCTGGATCAAGTTCATCGTAAAGAACCTGTGGGCTTCTCTTCGTGGCGATGACATTAAGTCCCAGGTGCCTCATTGCTAAGGCAAGTTCTAGTCCAATGGCGCCTCCGCCAATAATAACAGCACTTTTACATTGCTTGGCAGCATCTTGGAGGACTTTACCATCTTCGGGGGTTGTGCAGGTATAAACTCCTTTTCCCAATAATTCACGAGCACCAGGAATAGGGAGGACTTTGGGTTTGCTCCCCGTAGCTAGGATTAGGGAATTATATGTCAGTTCCCGCTCCTCGTTGGTTTCAAGATTTTTAACTAGAACTTTTTTCTCCTTAGGGTGAATTTTTAGTGCTTCATGTCGAAGTAACTTTGTGGTGCCCCTAGTTACAGGAACTGTGTGTTTGAGGTCTTCGAAGTCTTTTACTTTTCCTTCGATTGCATAGGGGATTCCGCATGGCGAGAACATGTCATAGTCTCGCTTCTCGATGATTGTAATCTGTGTATTCCTGTCATACCTCTGAGCTGAACGTGAAGAGTATAATCCACCCGTACCTAACCCTATTATGACAATCTTTTTGCCTTGTCCTGTACTCAAAAACCTTACAACCCCTATCTATTTTGAAGGTCGTTTGATATAACTTTAGATATATAAAACTTGAATGTTACAACTCGAGCGTGCGCACCCGAATTAATGACCTGCGTAATGATGGTTACGTAAGCTTGACTCTACGCGGTAGCCACTTCCTAACTATAATGACTATAATCAAGCAGAGGATGAAGAGCGTCGCCAGGTTTATTATGTTGAATATCTCGGGGGAGAGTGCGAACGATTCTATCTGCCTCCTAATTAGCACTAGCAGGACGAGGGTTAGTAATCCGACCGCCGTAGTCTTCAACCTGTCAGCGAGCATCAAGGAGCACACTTCTGTTAAGTGGTTAAACGCTTCTCTCCGCCAACCATTATTAACGGCAGAGGCGTAACTCTCGATATGGTAAAGACGTATCATATGCGCCGCGGTGACAAGGAGATCAAGGACAAGAACAAGCTCGTGAAGATTCTTAAAGAGACTAATTTTGTCACCCTCGCCCTCGCTAAGGATAATGAGCCCTACGTTGTGAGCTTGAGCCACAGCTACAGCGAGGAGGCTGGGTGCCTCTACATCCACTGCGCTGCAGAGGGAAAGAAGCTCGACTTTATGCGTGACAACCCAATTGTATCTGGGCAAGCCCTAATCGACCACGGTTACCATGCCGGGGAGTGCAGCCACTTATACGTCTCAGCTGTGTTCAAGGGTAAGGTAGAGTTCATTGAGGACCTCGAGATCAAGAAGAAGGCTCTTGAACACATGATCCTGCACCAGGAGAAGAACCCTAAATCTCTCCTTACAAGGCTCAAAGTCTTCCAAGCTGGTAGCGCTCTCGACAAAACCATAGTCGCAAAGATCATCATAGATGAGCTCACCGGAAAAAAGTCCGCTGAGGTCGAGTTCTAACACCCTTCAGGTAACATTATTAATCGCCTCACTTTTCACAGAGTCAAGGAGAGTGAAGGATTGGTTAACTGTGAGAAGTGTGGTGCTGAATTATCTGAGGGAGCGGTATTCTGCCAGAAATGCGGTGCGCCGGTCACCCCCCCTCAGCAGACAACTGAGGTACCAAATGCGAAAGTGATTGACCTAGCTGGTTGGGGAGACAGGATACTCGCATACATCATCGATGCGATAATCTTTGGGATATTCTTCGGAATACTTGGTTTTCTCGTCGCCCTGCCGACAATTAGCTTCGTCGAGAGCATGCCTTACTTCAGGTACACTCCCTTCACAAGCTCAGGCCTCAGGGATGTTGTCTTCTTCGTCTACCTCCTCTGGATGGATCACGCCTACGGGGCGAGCATCGGGAAGATGATTATGAAGGTCAAGGTCACTAACCTCAATGGTGGCCCCATAACTCTTGGACAGGCTGCCCTCGAGTCCTTCGGGAAGGCTTTCGGCCCACTGATCCTGCTGGATGTCATTCTCGGCTGGATATTTACAACGCAGAAGAGCCAGAGGATATTCACCTACCTCGCTCAGACAATAGTTATCAAGGATAAGACTGCCCGGTAATGCTAAGTAGGTTCTTTGGTTATCCCCCAAATAATTTACATGTATCGGATCGCGTGCGCTGCTAGAAGAGGCGGCGCACTAAATTCCCGAAAGCCTTAGCATATAGAAGAGAATTATTGAGCGTACTCGACCGTCTGGTGATTATAGGCTATTTAGTTGCACCAGGCGATGATTATTTTTGCCAAAACCTTGATCGAGCATATGTAATCGTCGATGTCGATCCATTCATCTTTGCCTCCTGTCGTGGCGAGGTCACATGCCAGTGGGCCGAAAGCAACATTTGGGATATCTGCTATTAGCATAGGTGTTCTTAGGTCGCTCTTACTGTATAGTGGGTTGCTAAAGGGTAGGGTCCCGGTAATCGACTCTATGGCTTTCTTAGTCTCTTGGACGATGGGTAGGTCTTCTCTTATCTCGACGCCTTGGGTCCCCTGTACCCATTCTAGGGTTGGTCTATTAACTCGAAGGTACTCATCTGAGCTAAAGAGTGTGTCTAGGTAGTCTTCTACTTCTTTTATTACGTCGTCGATGTCCTCGGTCGGTGGGAACGTCAGGGAGCCAGCTATGACGCAGTATGGGGGGAGCGTTTCTCTTGGCGCATGCGCTCATCAGGTAGAGGTCGCCTCGTAGTCTCGTGCTAGTCGCTGTAAGGGCTTTCGTCGCCTCTACCATCATGGCTATTCCTGCGAGGTCGTCGGCTACGCTCCACCCGTACATTCTTCCTTTCTCAATCAATCCCTCGTGTGGGGGCTTTTCCCAAGTCTCCGTTCGATCGGGTCTCCGTCTGGGTGTGTGATGAGCATCAGGCTTCGACCTTTTCCGAAGCCCCTGAGTCTGCCAATTATATGCGTCCTTGGTGTCATGTCGATTGTCTCTTCGGCAGCAAATTCCTTGTTGAGTTGAACGGTTGTTGGAAGGAGTTTCTCCATGTGTACCTGGCACCGAGGTCTCGGAAGTGGGTCATGAGGTGTTCTTGGAGGGGCTCCTCCCCCTCTGGGTAGCGCTGGACGAGTGACTGGAGGTACGATATACTTTCGTCTCGGTGCTCGTCTATGTAATTGAGTATTTGTTCGATGTCAGGCATATCGAAACTTTGTGCTCGTTTGTGCTTAACTGTTACTGCCCATTTTCGCGTGTGCACATGATCGCCATCGAAGAGTATTTTTAGAATGAAATCCTTTTAATTACGTTAAGTTGAGACCTCTTGGATGACGGACTTAATACGCGCCTATACGATGCCTGATAAATTCGCGGTTGATTTGCCCCTTGATAAAATTATTTGCGACGAGAATATTGATTACGAGTATGTACAAAAGCTTGCAAGAAAGATGGATACTTCGAAGCTGACACCTATTGTTGTTATTAAGCATCCTGATAAGGAACTGTATGCGGTGTTAGATGGTCATCACCGTTTCAAAGCAGCTCGGCTCAAAGGCCTAAAAAAAATTAAGGCAGCTATCGTTGACGATTACGTAGGGCTGGGTTTCGAGTTAACAAGGCAGGGGGTTTTCCAACCATCACCGGAGTTCACCAAGTATGTTAGGTTGCCTTTAAAGAGGTTCATAGAGTATATGCAGAATTTCTTGATAACCTAATCTGATTAGTCTAGAGTAAGGGCTGCTCATCGATGACGGTTGAGGGGTATGTCAGATATTTAGTGTAGTTGTCAATGCCCCATGGATATCGCCAGTAGCACCAGTTTAGATTGCCACAAAAGTTCGCGGCGAGCCCCTTTAGGCCATACCTCTCTATCCAGCTTGGAGGGTGTTTTTGTAGGTAGCTAGTTTTCTTGATTTCACCGATTTCGATTTTACCGCTGATGAATATGCTGAGTAAGGCCTTCTTACTCTGCTCTAGAATACTCGTAAAGGTGTCAATCTCCTCTGCGGTGACGAACGGTATTGGGGTGTGGAAATTTGTGAGGAACCCCACGTGTAGTCCCTTATTCCTCAGGTCGCCTTCGACCTTGTACCACAACTCCCTGTAATGGTAGTCGCTCACAATCCACTTCGCATCGCCTGTTCTCGCGTCGACCCAGACCTCTATTCTCTCCCAGTCGGGGTGCGGTATGACTGAGATCTCATATCTCCAGTAGTACATGAATCTTAGAACCCAGTAGAGGTCGGTGCCATCGCTTTTGAGCCAATATGGTTTATCGGTCACGTCCTTGTAGGATGCGATTGGGCTCTGCGAATCTGTGTTCGGGTGGTCATCGTAGAGATAGACGTTTGAGATCTCGCTCTCCCTGTGGATGAAGATGTAGGCCAACGCGAGTATGACTGTGAAGAATCCCAACCACTCAATTGAGATTATCCAAGGAACAGGTCCCACGTCAAAAAGAGATGCTTGATTGAGCATCACTTGGTCTATCGATACTATCACTTGGTAATAAAGCCCATAAAAAAGGTAGAAGATGACGTAGATAGAGAAAACCAGGGTTCTCTCATCGGGTCTCTTATCGAAGAGCTCTAGTGATAAGTCGTGGAACCTGAAGACGAAGTATATAGTAAGAACTGAGAGAATGACGCTGGTAATGATCAGGGATTGACGATCTGTTTCCATGAGAACGCCACCCTGGGAATGGGCGAGTCCTTCGAAGTAGTTTAACAAAGAATATGTGAACAAGACTGACACTGCTAGATAGGAAGCCCACAGGGCTTTGGACTTGATGAACCAGCCTAGAAACCTCGTAACTAGCTCTTCAAGGGCTAGCCTTCTTCCTCCCCCGATTCTGTTGGATATTGCGGGTATGCTCAGAATAGAAGGTCTGTATACGCCGATTAGGTCACCGGGGTCCACTACATCGTCGTAGAGCCTCTGACCAGACGCGATGTCGAATACGTCACCTATCTTCTCCTCCCGCGTATTGGACTTCCCTTTAATCTTCGCCATTGTTTCATATACGTAGATCAGCTCTGGCTTGGTCTGTTTCACACGATGAATCTGCTGTCTCCACCAGTCCTTGACCATGATATGGGTGCGGGTCATCTTTTGGTCGAGTTGTTGCATCTCTCTTCTGTTGTTTTTACCGAGTGAGAAGACGTTTGACCAGTAATCCCTGAAAATATAGGTCTCAATAACTGGATTTTCGACGAATAATCGTTCCGTCATAAATCCCAGGAGACCAAAAAATAAGCCCAATGCTGAGAACGCCATCGAGACGTAGAGGGCGTATGGGCCAAAGTATCTTAAAACGTCTGTATTTGATGTGAATTGGAACTTGATTAATAAGCCGGTGAGGAAGCCAACCCAGTATGACCCAGAGAAGGATAACCCAATTATTATTCCTCCGATCAGACTACGATTGAGGAAACTGAGGCCGATCGCGACGAAGAGTGCTATGAAAAATGTGAAGATTACAAGAGTGTAATTAAACCAAAGAGTGTTCTCATAGACGTCGATCACGAGAACGCCGAGAAAGAAGAATAGGAAGTTGAGGCCCATCACGAGGCTGCTGCGAGTGTATTTTCCACCTTCTTCAGCCAATTTAGGTGCCTCTTTGGCATATTATTACTAAACTGTTGTTCTTGACTATTTGAAAATTAGTACTCAAACAACTTGTAAATTAAGCGAAGTTTTGAAAATCTCGTAATCCGTTATCTGCACGTGAACTCGTATGGAACAAAAAAATAATGAAAGCGTAAAGCCGTCTCCGGAGGACTTGGTAGTCTACCAGGTAGTAGTTGATCACTTTAAACAGGATACGCGAGAGTTCTGGACGAGGGCGAACTTTTTCCTGGTCGCTCATGCGGGTCTCTTCTCCGCTTTTGTGGTAGCTTACCCAGGCATGGCGGGGAGATCTAATCTAATGAGTCTAAGCATTCCCCTTTTAGGGCTAGGAACCGCTATAATTTGGTTCATCGTCTTGAAAGGGGCGATTAACTTTCTACAAAGCTGGAGAGAGCAGGTCATACGGCTGGATAAAGAGCTAGACCGATTCCAATGCTACGTTGAGGTGGAGAGCTTGGTAAAGAGAAATCCCCTTTCAAGTCCATCCTATGTTACTCAGTTCCTCCCACTCGTTTTTATAGCAATTTGGCTTGGTATCCTTGTTTCTATTCTATGGACTTTATACTAAAAATAGTGTGAGACTCGCAATTTTTTTTTAAATTTCATAATAGCCATTTTGGGGATACAAATATCTGATACGACGCATGGTCGCTATTCATGGCGGGAAAGGGAAGAATAAAGATCACAAAGGGTGGACCATATCTCGTTACAGGTGGTCTGCCTCTGACAAAGAAGGTCATTGAGTCTGATGCCGAGGGTTACCCCTTACGGTGGCTGGCTTCCGAATCTTACTCAAGGAGAGAAAGTTACGCCCTCTGCCGTTGTGGGCATTCAAAGAACAAGCCGTACTGCGATGGCTCTCACACTAATCACAGATTCAATGACAAGGAGACCGCTAACAAGTCACCTTACATCGAGGGAGTAAGAGTCTATGATGGACCTGAATTAAAGCTGACAGATAAGCGGGAACTCTGCGTCGGCGCTGGCTTCTGTACGAGAGCTGGTAACATTTGGAACCTAACCGTCAACAGCGATAATCCTGAATACAAAGCGATTGCTATACAGGAGGCGGCGGACTGTCCTTCTGGGCGAATCATAGAATGGGACAAGATGGATCAACCCCTCGAGCCTGCCTTTGAACCCAGCATCGCCGTTACAGAGGATCAGGACGGCGTCTCCGGTCCACTTTGGGTAATGGGAGAAGTTGAGATAGAGTCCGTGGATGGCTACGTTTATGAGAAGAGGAACCGAGTCACGCTTTGTAGGTGTGGTAAATCACAGCGTACACCTTTTTGTGATGGCGCCCACTTAGAGGAATAATCGCATTAATTTATACTCTAAATTAGAACACACATGGGATGATCGGTTGGTCACCAGCCGATAACGTAACCATCGCCTGTCCTTGGGCTGGCTCCACCATACTTCACCCCCGTCTGCGGATCGTATCTTATTGCTAGGCATCTTCCGTGGCTCCAGGGGTTATCAACAACTATCTTGTGGCCTTTCTCCCGGAGACCTGAAATAACTGGCTCAGGGATTGATGGCTCTACCCGAAGTTCTCCGGGTCTAACCATCTTTGGCCAGAAGCTCCCAATGAAGTGGTTAGTGTGGACGGTCGGTTTGTCTAAAGCAAGTTGAATATCCATATCGAATTCTACGTAGTTGAGGAAGAATTGGCTCGTCCATTGGTCCTGTCCGTCTCCCCCAGGGGTTCCATATACCATATAGGGCTTCTCCTCCTTAATTACTAGGCTCGGTGTTAGTGTGATCCTGGGCTTCTTGCCCGGCTGTAGGCAGTTGGGGTGTCCCTCGTTGAGGTTAAATTGTTGGCCACGTGTGCCCATGCAGAAGCCTAATCCGGGAACTAGGGGGCTGGTTCTTATCCAGCCACCGCTCGGTGTCGCGGAGATCATGTTGCCCATCGGGTCGACTGCTTCGCAGTGGACGGTGTCCCCCTCAATCCCACCCTTGATCGTTGTCGGCTCAAGTTCGATTGGGTCAGCCTTCCCTGGTCTGAGTAGCATCGATGCCTCGTTTGGATCAACCAACTCCCTTCTTTCATCTGCGTATTTCTTTGAGAGCAGCATCTCAAGGGGTACGTCTGCGAAGTCGGGGTCGCCGTAGTAGTGTTCCCTATCAGCGAATGCTAGCTTAGCGCACTCCGTCCATGTGTGGATGTAGTCCACAGAGTTGTGCCCCATAGCCTTTAGGTTGAATCCCTCGAGGAGGTTGTATAGTTCTAGTTGGAGGGGACCCTGGGTCCATGGGCCACACTTGTAGACATCGAGGCCTCGGTAGTTGGTATTAATCGGTTTCTCGATGCGTGCCTGATATTTGTTAAAGTCCTCAGGTGTCATCAGCCCTGTATTCTCTTTCCCGTAGACGTCCCAGCACCTGAAGTTGTCCATGAAGCTTATGATTTTCTCCGCTATGGGGCCGCGATAGAAGTAGTCGCGACAAGCGTTTAGAGCTGCGGATCTTCCTGATCGGCGTTCCACTCTCTCGAGCTCAACCATCTCATGGAAGGTCTTAGCCCAATCAGGGTTTTTCATGACCTGCCCGATATGGGGGGCTCTGCCCTCTGGGAGATATATGGATGCGGTTGATGGCCACTCTTTCTTGAATCGCTCCTGGGATGCGGTTATGCTGCGGACCATGGTGGGCTGGATGGGGTAGCCCTCCGATGCGATGTCGATACTCGGCTTCAGGCATTCGGTGAGGCTGAATGTGCCGTAGAGGTCTAGGGTCATGAGCCATGCGTCGAAGGCGCCTGGGACGACCGCGGGTGTGAAGCCGTCCTCTGGGATGAGGGGGTAGTCGTTGTTTCTGAACCATTCGACGGTTGCTGCTTTAGGTGCTGGGCCGGAGCCGTTGATGGCTAGAACTGTCTCCTCGTCGGAGAGGTAGAGTAGTATGGGGACCTCCCCGGCTATGCCGACGAGGTCAGGTTTTGTGAGAGTGAGAGCAAACCACATACTTACGGCAGCGTCTACGACGTTACCTCCTCGTTTTAGGGCGTGGTGCCCGATCTCCGTCGCCAGGTAGTGGCTCGATGTCACCATACCGTTAGTGCCCATTACAACTGGGCGAGTTGTGAACTCCATGCTTGATGTTACACATCTAGATATTTAGGAGTAAGTCGTAAGCACGCGTTTTAGTAAGGGTTTTTAGCTTCGATTTTATGCGAGCGAATTCTGGTTCTTCAATGTGTTTTATGAGTTATTGGATCGTTCTGATTAGAGCTAGGACGAGGAGATGGGCTGGATAGTATACGTAGAAGAAGTATTTGGAGATGAGGGGGCGTGATGTCTTTTCGCTGCTTGTTGTAAGCGTGAGTCTGCCATCGCTGTAGAGCAGAATTATGGGTAGGGCGAGTAGGGCTAGGGGTTGATAAGTTGTCTCGAATGGTATCAATAGTAAATTGAGCGCGATGAGCAGAGTCACCCCGGTGCGCCTAAAGCTCCTCATAATGTAGAGGAATAGTATGGTTGCTAAGCCGTAAGCGCCGTAGTCGACGGGGATTATGATTGCAGCGATGAGTGGGACTAAGAGTAGGATGTTGTTTCTATCCAGGAGGTAGATTAGGATTATTCCAAGTGAGAGGGTGAAGAAGATGTTCAGGTGTTGCCAGATGGGGACTTCGTTTGCGATCGCGAATGGGAGTTGCGAGAGTAATGCGAAATAGAGCATCCTTTTAAAATAATTACCCGGGTCATGCGTGCTCGACATACCGAGTACGAGGAGGTAAGCGAATAGGGGGAAGGAGATTCTTCCTATGATTCTTAGAACTGGGATTTGGGGATAGAGTATCAGCCCTATGTGGTCAATAGTCATCGTGGTAAGAGCTATCCACTTTAGTAACTCTCTGCCGCTGTCATATCTATGGGCGTCTGGAGGCTCCATTTTTGTCACTGTACTGCTCGGTGCCTTTGGCTACATGTTGGGAAGGCGTAATGATTGAGTTTTTGGTGTTGTGGCACCATTCTCATTAAAACGCCTCATACACTGAATTAAACCCTATAAATATCTCAGATATCTGCTATACTATCTAGGCCAGAAATATGGCAACAGTAAATGCGAGTATATGATTAAAATAATCAGTATTCAATTATTCTGGGTAGGTCTTTCGACTCTTTAATCCAACGTTCTACACTTGCCAAAGAGGGCGGTCTTCTCACAAGTTGCTTAGCCTCATTCACTTCCAGGATTTTAGCATGTAGGTTAGCTGCGTTTCTACGTGACAGCTCAACAACTGTATCGACGCCAGACTTTTCCAGAAGATCAGAATATTCCTCACCGACCCCCTTGATCCTGAACAGATCACAGCGATTCACCCATTCAAGAATTAGATTAGGGGAGATGCCAGTTTTATCGGCTAAATCTTTTCTTCCACGAGGCGTCGCACCGGATTCCAGTAAATCAGACGTTGTAACTATGTTGTTTGAGTTGAGCTTCTCCGCATATACAGGGCCTATTCCCTCAACTTCAATGATTCTTATTCCTGTGCGCGCGCGACGAGATTTTGTTTTAGGGGCCACTTTACTCTTTCTTATTGTTTGACTTTCAGTTGGCTTTATTTTAACATCTTCCAAGAGGCTTGGCTCGGCTTTCTTCGGGGTTACGATTGTGGCTGCTTGGGGTTTAGGTTCTGGGGCTACAACTGCCTCGGCTTTCTTCGGAGTTAGGACGGTGGCTGCTTGGGGTTTAGTCTCTACCACTTGGACTGCCTCGGCTTTCTTCGG
>JBGPRA010000057.1:0-12160 GCA_041489375.1 Bathyarchaeia archaeon
CCGAGATGATGAATTTCCTCTCAGGCATGGACGTGATAGACATCGGATGCGGAACTGGCTACTGGACCCAGATAATCTCAGAGACTGCGAGGAGCATAGTGGGGATCGATATCAACCAGACCGTCCTCGACATCGCGATTAGCAAGACCTACCACTGCCCCACGGAGTTCAAAGTCATTGACGCTTACAGGATAGACTACCCTGAAAAAACATTTGGAGGCGTACTTGCCAGCTTCTGGCTGAGCCACGTTAGAAGAGAGGACCTCGACGGATGGATAAAACAGATGCATAGAATACTCAAACCCGGAGCAAGCGTATTCGTATCCGACAACGCATTCATCGAGGGAGTCGGAGGAGATTTAGTAAGCAAACCTGGGGATCCTAACACCTACAAGCTACGAACCCTTAACGATGGAAGCAAACATCTAATCGTGAAAAACTATTTCACCAAAGATGAGCTTTTGGAGATATTCAGCCGACATACAAGATGCGTAACGGGAGAAAATATCTTTCATGGTAAATGCTTCTGGTGGGTAAAATATACTTTCGATAATTAAAAAAAGGGGATATGTAAAACCTTGACCATTTTGCGCTTATTTCTTGGGAAGATCTCTGAATAGCTGGAATTACCTCCTGCAACTTGTTGAAGAGAACTAGTTACTTTAGGGGAAGATTAATGCTATGTTAAGAAGAATATTTTAAGCCAACGTACTAAATAATAGTGGTAATTGTTTTGAGAATAGCCGTTGCGAGTTTCTCACACGAGACCTGTACTTTCTGCCCCAGCATAACTACCCTCGAGGCATGGGAGAGGGGCGGTATTCGATATGGTGAAAGTGCACTTAATACTGCTAGAGAGGGCCCGTCGTACATCACAGGTATTAAAGAGGCTATTGCATCAGAGAAAGACGTTGAAGCTGTTGGCATACTAAGAGCCAGCGATCCAGCCACAGTCGGAATGGGGGGCTGGTTGACGACCGAGGCATTCGACACCATCTCTGACCGAATCGTTGAAGGTATTAAAAAAGCGGGGAACATTGATGGTGTTCTTCTCGCTCTTCACGGTGCAATGGCGGTTTCAGGTGTTCCTAGACCTGAGGCAGAGATTTGCAGAAAGGTTAGGAGATTTGTCAACAAAAAGCCGATTATGGTGACGCTGGACCTTCATGCGAATGAAGACATTGAGCTGGCGAATTCCGCTGATGCCGTCTTTATACTTAAGACGTATCCTCACCTTGATTCCCATGAGATTGGCAGGATAGCAGCTAGCTGTATGATTGAAACCATTCGTGGTAGATTTAGGCCAACAATGGCAATGCAGAAGCCCAAGATCATATGCGCCAGTGTTTTTCAGGCATCGCAATCCCACCCAATGAAGGAGGTCTACGACCGCTGCAGGGAGTGGGAGAAAAAGGGTGTTTACTGCTCTTCGGTGGCTCCGGGCTTTGCCTACTCTGATGTACCGGATGTAGGCTTTTCTATATTCGTAGTCACTAACAACGATTATGAACTAGCGGATAAAGCCGCCCAAGATCTATCGAAGCTTGTCTGGAGTCTACGTGCCGAACTAACGAGAAAACTACCTAAAGCTAAGGAAGGAGTCGCCAAAGTCATTGAGATGGTGAACAAAGGCACCAAGCCGATAGTCATCGCTTATCACGATGACAGGCTTGGCGACGGGACACACATCTTGAGTGAACTGATAAAACAAGGGGCGAAGAACTTTTGTTCAACCAGCATAGCGGATCCCTCTGTTCTTAATTCACTCGTTAAAAAACACACTGTAGGAGATACCGTCACGGTGAAGATAGGTGGGTGGGTTAACCCAATCTCCGGTGAACCGATCGTAGTAACCGGCCGTATAGAATATCTCGGAAGCGCGGACTGGATCGAGACCGGACCAATGGACAGAGGCGCCAAGGAACATGATAACATTGTAGCTTCTCTCGACCTGGGCAATAACAATCACATTGTTATTTCTGAGAGGTTACGGGCTCCAATGAGCGCAGATCCTCTAAAAGCCATTGGAATAGACGTTGACAGTCTTGATATAGTGGAGATAAAGAGCCGAGTACACCATAAAGCATACTGGGATACTTGGGCAAAGATGGATTACCCAATCGATCCTCCGGGAACCACACCAGCTGACCTCAGCACGCTACGCTACGAGAACACTCCATGGGACATTTATCCAATAGGAGAGAAGTGGCGTAAGTAACACAAAAAACCCTGTTTATCATACCCCGATCATCTCCATCATGATACTTGTTTTATTATTCTTTAACCAATTTTTATACGGTGTCCATTTGAATGAGTTTAGCCTAGTTGCAACGGGAGACTCCCTCATAACCATGAAGCAGTCTGTCCATAACGAACCCGAGTTCATGAGACTGGTGTCTCTAATCCGAGAAGCGGACGTCGCCTTCACTAACCTAGAAATGAATCTACACGACTACGGCGATGACTGCTACCCCGCCGCCGAATCTGGAGGGACATACACGAGGGCCCCCCCGAACACCATCGACGAGTTGATCTGGATGGGCTTCGACATATTCTCCACAGCCAATAACCACAGCGTAGACTATATGTACGGCGGATTACTCAGCACCATCTCCTACCTAGAGGCAGCTGGAGTACCTCACGCTGGTACAGGTAGGGATCTGGCTGAGGCGAGGGCACCCGCTTACCTCGAAACTGAGAAAGGTCGAGTCGCGCTGATCTCCACCTGCAGCAGCTTTCCTTCTTTTGGTAGAGCAGGAGATACTAGGAGAGACTTAAGGGGACGCCCTGGTCTAAACCCACTCAGGTACGAAACACGATTCACAGCGAGGCAGGAGACCCTCAAGAAACTCAAGGAGGTGGAGAAGGAGCTGAGCCTCCCACCGGTACACCAGGAAGCGGACTCCTATCACTTCCTCACGCACAAATTCGTGGTAGGCGAGGAGGTAGGGTCCCACACCACCCCTCATAAGGGAGACCTCGAGGGTAACCTCGCATCCATTAGGGACGCAGCGAGGCAAGCTGACCTTGTACTCGTTTCCCTTCACTCCCATGAAGGGAGACCAGGCGACGACGAGAGGCCAGCTGAGTTCATGGAGGAGTTCGCGCGTGCCTGCATCGACAATGGAGCCCACTGCTTCTTGGGTCATGGTCACCACGCTATGAGAGGGATCGAGATAAGAGATGATAGACCGATCTTCTATGGCCTCGGGAACTTCATCTTCCAGAACGAGACCGTACAAAAGATGCCAGCGGACTTCTACGAGCGTTACAAACTCGACCCCTACTCGGGAATGGTATCCGATGCTTTTGACGCCCGGCAGAAGGCATCTCCACGCCCCGGCTATCCTGAACAGAAGTGGTTCACCGAGGACGAAAAGTACTGGATGAGCGTTGTGCCACGGATAGAGTTCAAGGGGAATAGGCTTAAGGAAATGAGACTTTACCCTGTGGAGCTCGGCCAGAATAGGCCTAGGAGTCAGCGTGGCCGACCGATGATGGCTGGTGCTGAGATAGGCGAACGAATATTAGGTAAAATCGTGGATCTCTCGAAGCCTTATGGGACGGAGATAACGATCCGTGATGGGGTAGGCTTCTTAAAGTCATAATCATAACTTTTCTAATTGATTTAGAAAAGCATGTGAGACACTGCTATTGAGGAGGCCCAGTTCTTCGTAAAGAACCTCAAGAGAGAGGCTAAGCAGAGGAGCCACGTATTCCAAGCGCACGCGTGTGGGCAATAACCTTATCCTATATTCTAATTAATCTCTAAACTAGTGAAGAGATATGGTTGACATAGCTTTCATACAGTCCATAGCATCACTCCTAGGTTACGCTACTGTAAGCGTAGCGGCATTAAGCTTCATTTTCAACATTAGAGAGACAGCAAAGAACCGGAAGGTCATGCTAACGAACACACTGTTAAGCACAATAAATTCACAGGATGGCCAAAGGCTCTTTTATGAATTGATGTCTATGACTTGGGTTGATTTTGATGATTTTTATAAAAAATATGATTCGAGTGTGAACCCTGAAAATTATATTAAAAGGTACTATATATGGAATTTGTTTGAGCATGTTGGGTGGCAATATAGGAAAGGCCTTGTCGACCTGGAAACCATCTATTACGCTGCAGGTCAGAACATTTTATTGCTTTGGCGTAAGTACAAACCCATTATCGAGGAGTACCGAATAACCCAATATACTAGGACTTTTGGGAGAAACTGGGAGTGTTTAGCAGATGCACTCGGTAAAATGTATGAAAGTCTAGACCCAGAAATTTCTAAAAATTGGAGTCCAATTGTGAATAAAGCTTTTCCAGGAGACTCACGCGAGCGTTCTAGTTAATCGCGCGCGTACGTACGTTATTTGGCTAATTCGAGGATACGAGTTTTACAATAGCTAGGGCTGCCAACACGAATAGAATCGTCGTTATGAGATAAAAATAGCGAGTCTTTGGGAGGTTTATCGGTTCAGAGTCTCTATGGCTTCTTTCATCTCCGCTGGGAACTCCTTCATCAGTTTCTCCAGCAGGGTCTTTGCGATGAATTGTTTGAAACCCGTCTCATCCATGGCGGGGCTATAGACCCAGTGGTAACCACCTTTACCCGTCTCCTGCTCTCCAGATAAGACTCCCGTCTCACGCATCGCCTCGAGGAAGTTGATGATGCTCGCTCTGGAGATCGTCTCTCCCTCAAGCATCTTGTTCACCTTCTCCCACACAACGAAGCTCTTCGCCCCATCGGGGCTGCTCCACAGTACATGTAGAGCCTTCAACTGCCACACCTTGAGCACGGCTTCAAGACCGACCTGCGAGGTGTCGTACACGATTCCGTTCATTCTATTGAGCCAACTCCACGCTTACTTTTAACTTTTTTTCTAAATTATCCCAGAATCGTCACTCAAATTAGGTCTACCCTTCAATCACGGTCGAGTATCGCGCGCGCTATTTAATCTCTAAATAGGTCAGTGCGCTCAAGTTTAATTAACATTCTCAGGCTTCTCTAAGCAGTATGGGTCACGAGATAGATGCCCTGCTGGGCATCAGAGTCGTCGACATGAGCCGGGTCCTGGCGGGGCCATTCTGCGGGATGCTCCTCGCAGACATGGGTGCAGAAGTGATTAAACTCGAGGTCCCGGGGAGGGGCGACGATAGTCGAGAGTTTCCTCCATTTAAGGAGGGGGCGAGCCTCTACTACATCAATCTGAACCGTGGGAAGAAGAGCTTAACATTAAATCTGAAGAACGCGGAGGGTAAAAGGCTCTTTCTCGAGCTGGTGAAACGATGCGATGTCTTAGTAGAGAATTTTAGCCCGGGCACCATGGAGAGACTCGGTCTGGGCTACCAAGAGTTACAAGCTGTAAATCCACAGCTAATTTACGCGGCAATCTCAGGATTCGGTCAGACGGGTCCATATAGAAACCGCCCCGGGTACGATATAATCGGGCAGGCGATGGGTGGGCTCTTAAGCATAACTGGGTGGCCGGACTCCCCTCCTACCAGATCCGGGACCGCGATCGGTGACATACTCAGCAGCCTCTTCGCCACGATTGGGATAATGTCAGCTCTCAACATCAGGGAGAGAACAGGGAGGGGGCAAATGGTGGACGTCTCTCTGGTAGATTCGGTGTACGCTGCGCTCGAGAACATTCCACAGAAATATTTTGTGGAAGGTCTAGTCCCCCAGCGTATAGGCAACAGGTACGAGTTCATCTACCCTTATGATACATTCATGACGAAGGACGGTTGGGTCGTCATCGCAGTCGCCAACGACCAGATATGGAGTAGATTCCTAGAGACGACGGGACTAACAAAATTGAGGGATGACCCGAGATTCCAGTCGAATAAGCTTAGAGTCGATAACCATGACGCTCTTCAACCAATAATCGAAAAATGGACTATGAAGCACAACCGAGAGGAGGTCGTTTCCAAGCTCAATGAGAATAGGATACCCTCATGCCCGATATACGATATCAAGGATGCTTCGGAAGACCCCCACATCTCCAAGGCTAGGGGAATGGTAGTCGATGTTGAGCAACCCGGATTAGGCATGGTCAAGCTTCAGGGTAACCCAATAAAGATGTCGGAGACGAATCCAATGCCCAGAGGACCGGCTCCAAGCCTCGGCGGGGATAGTGAAGCGGTTCTCGTGGATCTCCTGGGACTATCATATGAGGAGGTTTCGAGGCTGAGAGTGGAGGGCGTCATCTAAGCCCCGCACACAGGATTGACTTTTCACTTTCTCTGATTTTTCCCCGCGCACGAACAAGCCTAGCTCATACTTGTTTTTTATATCCCGTTAGGAATAAAAAAATTCTTATGTAGTCATAACATAGGATAATTTAGATAAAAATGAAAACCATAGATCAAGCAAAAATTCGGAATAAATTACGGATAAACGAAGAAAATCTTAAGCAAATTAACGAATTCTTACTCAAAGACGATAATCTTCTTATAAATAATCTGTTAAAAATCGTTGACAAATACGGCGGGGTCGAGGAAATAAACAATAAAGCACGTGAGGCAGGCAAACTAGATAACCTCCTTCACGTGCTAAAAAAAAGGAACTCACCTTATCAAAAGGACATCGAGTGGTTAGGTAAGCAACGCGAAAAAAACGCGTTTATCAGTATTCCTGAATATCGCCGGAGAATCTTAGGTGTAAAATCGAATTCAATGAAATTTGATGAGTCATTCGCAGTCACACTCGAAATCAGCGCGTTAAACTTCTTCCCATGGCTTATCGAGGAAGCGAAAAAATCTATAGCTGATCAAGAACTCATGCCAGCTCGATATATACGAGTACGTTCGATGAAGGAGCAGGTGGAAGACGACGATATCATCGCCACACAGGCAGCGATGCAGATCATAGGTGCTTCGTTCGTAGAAACCCTAGACACTAAGGGTACGATTCCCGGACCTGATGGTGCCCCGGTTAACAGGCACCTTGGGGGCCCAGAGTTAATCACCGGCTATTTCGGTGGCATAGGAATGCCTAATGACCTTGCTTTAAAGTGGGTTGAGGAATATCTCCATTATTACACAACGTACGGCGTTAGGCAGATCTTGAACACAAACACGGGCAGCGTACTCCTGGGCTATTTCCTGCACAAGCTTGGAGTAGATATAGAGTTCAAGATCTCGGTTTTCCTCGGCACCGACAACCCCTACTCCGTGTTGTGGACTCTGATGACTGCGAAGCTGTTCAGTCGACCTGACGGCTCTACTCCACTCATTGGCTTTAACCTATCAAACAGCGTAAACAACGAAACGATTGAACTCACCGCACAGATACGCAGGCCTTGGGGCTTCGAGGACATCGTCCGTATCGAGCATCACGTGACGGAAGCCTATAGAAGCATAGTCAGGCAACCATACAATCGGCAAACCGAACTCGTAGCCTTAGCCGACCACGTCAAGAATATAAGCGCCAAACATGAGGGTGGTTTACCCGAAACCGAAAAAACGCGTGACCACTCCTCAGACATACTCGACTATTTCATGCCAAAGAAAGATATCGTGGAGAAGGGCTTGATGTCCAAGTTACTTGCCAATTACCTCGATAAACATGTGGCTTTAAACCAGACCGCGAAGATGCTCACAGAAAAGGGACTTACATTCATCGCGGCAGAGAAGCTCCATAGAAAATAGTTTACGTACTACGAAAAACCGATGTAAAGAAGAATAAGTTAGACTTCTCTTTCTACGACGAAGGCGATTTTGACTACTGCACGATACTCCACAATCTTGTTTTCCTTAACCTTCGCTGTACACCGCTTCACAGCAACTCCCTTGATGTTTCTGACCGTCTTAGCCGCTTCCTTCACGGCGTTCCCAGCCGCGTCCTCCCAGCCCTTTGGTGAACTCCCTATCAACTCAACTACCTTTACAACTGTCATATCTTATACTCCCTTAGATAATGGAGTCTGCACACTTCAGTCTTTCGTAACACGCACACAAATGTAAAAAACACAAGCGCGCGAATCAGAATACCTCGCGCCACAGTATGCGACATCGGACACGCTCGCGCTATGTATTATCAAAGCTAAGCTGAGGTTAGTCTCATGCGAGAATAACCAGTAAATTACTTAGTAATATAGGAAATCATGTCGGGGAGTTCATTTAATCTATCTAGTATACCATTGGGATGAATCCGCTGTAACATTTTTTCGTCATACATCTTCGTGTTCAGGAGGATGAAACTGCCTCCTGCTGCTTTTGTAGCCTCTGCATCGTGGTCGGAATCGCCAATGTAAATGAAATCAGCGCGATCGAAGAGCCTGAGAACTTTATTTATCGGCTCAGGATCGGGTTTGATATAGCCGCAGTCATCTCGAGTAATGGAGTGTTTAAAGTACCTTCCAAAGTATCCGAATTCATCGCTACAGGATATTCTCTCGAATCCTGCTCTTGAGGCCGTGGTCACCATTCCAAGTAGATAGGAGTTCTTCTGTAGACTCTCCAAGACTTCGATAGTCCCCGGAAGCAGGACGCTTAGGGAATGTTCCAGTTCCTCTTGTCGGTTAAAGGGTTCATTCAGTCTCGCCATCATGCTTGTTATTCTCTTCTCATTAAAGCCGTTGGTCTCAGCGTACCTTCTGGATCTGTTCCAAATGTGGGCCATACGGTTAAGTGAGTTGAGTTCAGTTAAGGGAACGCCGTAGTGGTGGCTGATGTTCTTCATCTGCTGTCTCGATTGAAGACTCAGGGAGTGAATCGTGGCTGTCTTGTCAGCTTTCTCCATCCTCGGGATTATTAGTGTTCCATCCATATCAAAAAGAAGCAGAGGTTTGGTGGCCACAAGCAGAGCATGTGATTTGGATATATTTGAAGCACGCGCACGAAGAGTCTTCAGGTGGAGGCTACTGGTTTAAACCTTAGAGTTAAGGCGTGTGTAACTGAAATTCCGTTAGCGTCTGATGAGAACTGTGTGGGCGTGAAAAATATCGAGCGAGTGAATACATCGCACTTGTTAACAACCTATTATTTGAGCTCGGTACGATTTAGTTAAATCAAGTCGCTCGAGTGCGGATTTTCTTGATAATTTCTGCTCGCATTTTATCAAAATCCCAGTTTGATACCACGTTTAAAAATGATGACCCGTGTTTTTGCCATTCTTCTTTATCAGTTTCAAAAGCCATTGTATTGCAAAGAGTTTTTGATTGCCATAGAGTATGAAGAAGATCGTGAAGTTCATCTCTAATTTTATTCTCATTCTTAGGAGTTATAAAGGCTTCAAAATTTGTTGAAATTGATATTGTGATCAATGGAAGATACTTATCTATCAAAGTTACATCGGAGATATGGATATATTTATAATTCATCAATTTATCTCTTAAATGATCATATAATGTTTTCATTCTGACTAACGATCCAAAATCATTCACGATTAGTGGAAGATTATTGTATTGGATTATAAAGTTGGAGTAAACATTTAATTGGATTTGTGATACATACTGTTCATATCCAGATAGAAAGTCAAGATAATCGGAAAAATATTTTATTGTATAGTTCAGTTTTGGATAATAATTAAAAAATGCTACAATTAAAACGATTAAAATTATCATGCTAAGAGAAAATAAGGCAATATTTCTCATCAAAAAAAACTCTGTAGCGAATAATATTGATACCGCTAAATTGCCTATAATACCTATCAAGGCTGCAATTAACCAACTAACAACCGCCAGTTTCTTTGAAATAAAGTCCTTTAAGAAGTTGTCTGATGATTCTAATTCCCTTTCATACCAATTGCTGATCTCTTTAGTAGGGCCCGGTTGTTGATTTGGGATTTTTAATATACCTGATGGTCGATAGGGCCAACTATTATAATCTGTCATTGACCTTTCTAAAAATAATTCATCTGAAGGTATTTGGGTAGCCAATTAAGTTAGTAATGGAATTTTTTGTTATAACTTATTCTACTCGTACGTGCATGATATCTGAATAGATATTCTCGCGTGAGCGATGCGCAGGGTTCATCTATGACGCTGAACGTTTTCATCATTAATGGGTACCAAGGAAAATTCCTCGAATGGTACTGCCAAAATGAAAGTCACGGAGAACGGCCCCTATATGGTCACAGGGTGCATTTCTCTCTCTGAGCAGATAATAGGCACCGACGAGGAGGGATTCAGCGCTGAGTGGCGTGTAGGGAAGGAGTATCCCCAACAGGAGAGCTACGCGCTTTGTCGCTGCGGGAAGTCGAAGAACAAGCCTTACTGTGATGGAAGCCACATCAAGACCAAGTTCAATGGTAAGGAGACCGCGAGCCACGAGTCCTACAGCAAACAGGCAAACAAAATCGATGGTCCCGACCTCAGGCTTATGGACGCCCCTGACTTTTGTGCGTTCGCGAAGTTCTGTGACCGCGGTGATAGTGTTTGGAGCTATACACGCGACTCGAACGATACAGAAGCAAAAAAAAATCGCCGCGCGCGCGTCTGCCTAATCGGGGTTCAATAAATGAAGAGTTACGTCAGAATCTACGGACCACCGCTCATTAAGGCGATCAAGGCCCTCGAGAAGATCGCTGTCAAGATGCCAGAGGTCTGCATCATGAACACCATGATCGAGTCGTCGATGCCTCAATTCAACACATACGATGGTGTCATGAGCTACTTCTCGCCCATCGATACCCTCACTGAGAAGCGTTGCGGAAATATAATCAGCAAGAGCGGTGAAAAGATGGGTGACTTCGACTTCGTCTTCGAGTGGTTCAAGGAACCGAAGATGGAGCAGGTCAACATGCTCATCGGGCGGATCGATGATGCCTTGGAGCCTTTAGGCGTCAAGTACACCATCACAACGAAGTAAACATCTTTTCTCGATTTTTTTTAATCTATTATGCCTAGAAGCGCTGATGAATCTCGCGCGTGTACGCTCTAAATCTCACCCAGCGTTATTATAGGGTGTTGCCTCGAGTCGCTTAATAAGGGCGTTGACCGCCTCGGAGAGCTCCTCGCAAGCGACGCGGCGAACTTCGACCGAGCCATCGACCTCCGCCTTGGTTTCGAGCATATCGATCTCCTTCCTCTCTGCGGCGACCTTCTCCAGTATCGCCTGCCTTTTGCGTTCTTGCTCCTCTTGAAGTCCTGTCAGCTCGGCTGCTAATGATGTCTTTGCATTCTCGAGCTCCTTCTCTGCTACGACGAGCTTATTCCTTGCTTCTTGCTCCATCTTCGCCTTACTCTTCGTGATACCCTCGAAGAAACCCGCCTTCGATTCAAACACTTTATCTAACTCAGCTCGGAGGGTCTCAACGTTGCCTGTCAGGATCTTGAGCTTGGCATCCCTCCTCGCTGCTTGTTCTCTCAGCTTCTCAGCGTGCTTCTGATCCGTGTGGTAGAGCAGGTCCTTGGAGTCGTGGAGGCTTAGTATCGTCGCCTCTCTAGACGTCTCCTTAGCCTGTTCTGCCTTTAGTGCTGCCTCGACTGCAGAAACGAGTTCGGTGCGTTCCACTCTGAAAGTGTCATCCACCTCGATAGTGGGGCTTGTCTCGAAATCGTCTAGGATAGTTTGGAGGCTCTTCAGCCATCTGTCGAAGTGTTGGCGGAACGGGGCCATGGCGAATGTCTGGGTGCCGAGGATCTCGAATCCGGATAGAGTCAGGACGACGATTTCATTCCTCGACTCGGTGTCACTCTCTCCGCGTTGAGAGGCTGTGGCGTTGCGTATCTTCGACTTTTGTTTGACTCTGGTCTTCTTGGGGCGATCGAAGTCTCTCGGGGTTCCCGAACCCCGCTGGTAACTCATAAGGATAGTAGATTACTCTGGAGGTATATCTGCTCTCGGGCTGTACGTGTGCGGACGCGAGAAGTCGAGAGCGCGCGCTGACTTGGTTACGATTTTAAAGGCGTCTACATAATTTTATCCTCAGCTCAGCCTGATAATCAACACGCACGCGAGTGATTCTTTATTAATAGTATTTTATCGTATGCGCGCCAGCGTGTTGCTAAATTCAGACAAAAATAGATTTTAACTGGCGTCAGCTTTTCCTTAGGCACGTATCTGGATGCTTTTGATCGGAGGATAATCGACGTTCTGAGAGGGAGCGGCGGACACATGACGCATGCGGAGCTGGTTAAAGATTCAGGATTCACCCGTTCAACGGTGATCACCCATCTCGAGCGGCTTGGAACAGAAGGGCTCCTACTGAAGGAG
>JBGPRA010000058.1:0-12157 GCA_041489375.1 Bathyarchaeia archaeon
CACGGTGCTTACAGCCTTGTTGAAGGAAGCTTTGGAGACTGACGTCCTCGTCGTGGGCGCTGGAGTGCTCGGGTTAAGCTCCGCGTATTTTTTGAAAAAACGTGACCCATCTAGGAAAGTCATGGTTGTGGAGCGGCTCAGCGGGCCAGGCCAGGGTAACAGCGCAAAGAGCGAGGGGGGATATAGAAACCTCTTCGCAAGTGAAACTAACTACCTCCTTGCCGACTCAAGCATCGACTGGTTCCATCACCTGCAGGAGGACCTGAACTACGACATAGGGTTGCATGAACTAGGCTACCTCTGGCTTCTCCCTGAGGAGGAGTACCAGGATCGCAGGGGGCCCTTTGAAGCATGCAGGAAGAGAGGTGCAAGAGTGCTAGAGTACGACTCGGAGGAGCTGAAGACTATGATACCAGACCTTGTAACCGACTTCGGGGAGAGTGAGGAGCCTGAGATAATGGGACTCGAACAGGTCGAGTTAGGCGTCTTCGGCCCGAAGTGTGGGAGCGTCGACGCTGACAGGCTTGTGAAGGCGTACGAGTCGGAGTTCCTTAAGATAGGTGGGGAGATCCACTATAACACAGAGGCTACGAAGCTGATACACGATCCCGTAGAGCCTCTAGGAATACCCGGGGAGCCCTTCGTCTGGCAGGAAAGTAGGATCGCGGGCGCCGAGACGTCGAAGGGTAAGATTCTCGCAGAGACGACTGTAGTCGCTTGTGGTGTATGGGCAGCGAAGATCCTCGACCCCATTGGTTTCGACTGTCTCATGAGACCAAAGAAGAGGCAGATATTCGCATTCAAGGATCCTAAGCTAGGAAAGCTACTAAACACTCATGACTTCAACGATGACAACAGTCTTCCGGTGACGGTGCTTCCAACGGCGGGAATTTTATTAAAGGGAGAAGTCTCTGAGGAAAGCATCTGGCTCGCCTGCGCCGACAACTTAGGGCGTAAGTTCGAGCTCGAGGACGACCCCCAGTCCGAGGATGATTATTACAGCAATAACATATACCATGCACTCGTCCAGTACTTCCCCTGTTTCCAAGACGTCCGCCCCGCGAATAGTTGGGCCGGACAGTACGATATCAACGGCTTCGACCAAACCCCCGTCGTCGAGGCGGGACCTGGGATCATCTATGTTGGCGCCTCGAGCGGGAGTGGCATTATGAAATGCGATGCTCTCGGCAGGATCGTCGACGCTGTGAATGAGGAGAAGGAATACGCAACCCTTTACGGCGGCCGCGGATTCAAGGTCTCTGATCTAGGGATTGCTAAGAGACAGGTCGAGCAGGAGACCCTTGTGGTCTAATCAGCTCGGCTTTGAGCACCTTTAACGGCGCCCTCGATAAGAGTATAGACCGATTTTAATCCCTTCTTTTCAGGGTCTCTCGCCGCTGGATAGCTTGCGATGCCGAAGGCACAGGTCTTAGGGTACTCGAACATGACCTCGATTGCTTTGCTGAGCTCGTTCGCGGTTGGGCCGTTTGCAACTGGAAGACCTGCTCCAGGGATATCAGTGGGGTCGAGGACGTCCATGTCGACGTGTACGTATATCTTATCGCAGAGGGTTGATAGGCGCTCCATCTCCATATCCACGGCGGGGCTACAGCTCCTCAGGTCCTCGACGGTGACTTGGGCTATATCGTACCTATCTATGGCCTCCTGCTCGTATGGATCTGTGTCTCGAACCGCGACCATGGTGACATACTTCGTAGGTAGGGCGGGGTCGAGGCCGCAGGTTCTGCGGAGTCTGTCGAGGCAGAGGCCGCAGCTTATTGCGACGGGCATCCCGCCTAGCATACCACTGTAGGTCGTCTCTGGTGTGTTGAAGTCCCCGTGGGCGTCTATCCATACGAGACCGACCCTGATGGGCTTCCAGTCATGTCCACTATACTGGATTCCCGCGAGCATCCCCATGAGACCATTGCAGTTCTGAAGGAGCCCAATAGGAAGCATCCCCCCCTTAATCTGAGCCGAGACGGCGTTAGAGAGGTGCCTCGACGCGAGGCCCATCCTGTGTTGCTCGCCATACTCCTTCTCCTCCTCGGCGGTTAGCCTCGTCATGAAGTTCTCAGCGATAGTGCAGCCTTTCTTCTTTAGGAGCCCAAGCAACCCGCCCTGCTCGATGGCATCTGCCTGTATACCGATCTCCTTCATGCCGAACTGACCGCTGTATGGGAACTTGTCTATGGCAACCCGTAGGTTCTCGACCATTACTA
Source organism: Bathyarchaeia archaeon (assembly GCA_041489375.1). Classification (GTDB taxonomy): domain Archaea; phylum Thermoproteota; class Bathyarchaeia; order TCS64; family TCS64; genus UBA8941. The sequence goes on from JBGPRA010000058.1 coordinate 2,223, forward strand.
TCGGTTATGAAGGTTGGGGCTTCGGCTTAAAACATGATTCACAAGGCGTCTACTTCATGTAAGCACGTTTGATTACGATGTCTTCCTTGGGCCAGTCCTGGTGGGGACCGCGTGTTCCTGTCTTTACGGCTGCAATGGCCTTAATGTTCTCCATGCCAGCTGTGACTGAGCCAAAGACTGCGTAACCCTGGTTGCAGGGGGAGGCGTTTAGGAATGAGTTATCGATTAGGTTTATGAAGAATTGACTCGTGGCGCTGTCCGGGTCGTTCGTCCTCGCCATCGCAATTGTTCCTGCAGTATTCTTGAGGCCGTTCTTTGACTCTAGCTTGATGGGTGGACGCGTCCTCTTCTGTGTACCATCGGGTGCGAAGCCACCGCCCTGAATCATGAACCCTGGTATGACGCGGTGGAAGATTGTGCTGTCGAAGAAGCCTTCCTTGACATACTTCATGAAGTTGTCAACTGTGACGGGAGCTTTATCCCTGTTTAGCTCGATCTCTATGTTGCCCTTGGTTGTCTCTAGGACAACTGTTTCTGCCGGATGTATGGACATAGCTGGAGAAGATACTAGATTAAAATAAGAAAGTTGGGCTAGTTCCTGCGGTCCCTGCCGTAGCTCTGACCGCTGTACCCGCCCCTACCACCAAAGCTGCCTCCACTCCTTGAAGGGCCATCATACCCGACCTGCTTCGCGGAGAGGTTATTATCTAAATTAACGTCAGCGAAGGGGGCCTCCTCGAGGACCTCATAGCTCCCGTATCTGCCGATGTTCATCCTCATGCTTCCCTTGAAGGTGTTCATGTAGGCGTTTTTGACTGCGAGGACCTGATCCTCCTGGACCTTGTCAACGGCTTCGTCCCAGAGGGTGAGATAAATTGCTCCGGTGTCGTCGGCGACTAGAGCTTCGCAGACCTTATGCTTCGTCTCGTCGGTGCGTGTCACCACCTCGCGAACATCGGTTTTGCTGATTACCTTAACGACGACGTTGATCTGACGCGAGTACTGGTTTAGGTCGCCGATCTTCATCGTCCCAGAGTCTTCTTCGTTATCGAAGGCTGCCATGTGTATCCACTCTTTCTGTTGCCTGATGTGCTTCTCGCCTGTAAAAAGATATCGAGGGATGGAACGTATGAGGGCGCGAGGGGGTCTCTGGTTTAAATCACACTCCCTCATCTAGGGAGTGTCTAAGATGCCATTCGAGTGTAAACCAAGCCTATTTGAGCGAACTAGATCTCTCTGGCGCAACATGGGACTCCACCTTGCCGTCGAGTCTATACTCGTGGGAAAGACGACTGCGAGAATGTTCGTAGACGACCTCTTAGAACCACACGCCGCGATGACATGGACCGGACATAAGCTCTACATCGCCGGACACATCGAATACTCTGGCTTTCGGGAGACATTAAGAGAAGAGTATATAAACGAAAATAATCCAGGGACGTTCATCGCTTACTGTAGTCCAGAAGCTATTAAGGACACTGAGAGGCTCCTCTCAGATTATCGAGTGAAGAGGAGGAACAGGTTCTACTATACGGTCAATCCATCGACCCATAAATGGGTAGTAAAACCACCGAAGGGTTACGTGATCCACCCCATCACAGGGGCATTATTAGCCAAGAACTTTGTGAACACTGAACAAGTCATAGAGGAGATGACCTCCGAGAGGAGTTCAGTGGAAGAGTTCCTAGAGAAGAGCTTCGGGTTCGTTGCCGTCTATAGCGGAAAGATCGTCTGCTGGTGCATGAGTGAGTACAACATAGAAAGTCGATGCGAAGTTGGGATCGAGACCACCTTCGAACATCGGAGGACTGGCCTCGCTAGACTCGTTGCCGGAGCAATGTTTGGATACGCTGCGAGCGTCGACGTCAAACTAATCGGTTGGCACTGTTGGACAGATAACCTTGCGTCGGCTGCAACCGCCGAGAAGCTATATCTGACGCGGGTTGCCGAGTACCCGGTTCTATCTGTTGACGCCTGCAAGGACTAAGGCTAACCCTTTAACTTTGATGGCGGTCAACACTCAATCATGAACGTCGCGAAGATCAGGGATGATCTATTCCCCGTAACGAAGACTACCACTTTCCTAGACATAGCTAACCACAGTCCTCCCTGCGTCCCCGTCCAGGAGGCGATAAGGGGTTACCTCCTCGACTGGGACCGCCTAGACAGGAGGGGAGACGCCCAAACCGCGGAGGCTGTCGCTCTCTGGGCAAAGCTCGTTGGCTGTAGCCCTGACGAGGCCTGCTCGCAGCCCAACACGTCCTCAGGTCTTGCCATCATCGCTGAAGCGCTTCGTTTCAAAGAGGGGGACAACATCGTAGTAAACGATCTTGAGAATCCCGCGAACCTCTACCCGTGGATGGCGCAACGCTCGAGGGGAGTAGAGATCCGATTCGTCAAGGGGAGGGGTGGAGCCGTCCGTATTGAAGACCTCGAGAAGGCTGTGGACGATAGGACCAAAGCAGTCTCAGTTAGCCACGTCGAGTGGCTAACCGGTGTTCGTCACAACATCGGCGCCTTCGCCGAGGTCGCCCACGAACATGGCGCGTACCTCGTCGTCGACGGGATACAGGCAACGGGCGCCCTCAAGGTAGATGTGAAGAGGAGCAGCGTCGATTTCTACGCGAATGGAGCGTATAAGTGGCTCGTAGGCTGCAGCGGCGCGGGTTTCCTCTACGTCAGGAAGGAACTGGTCACAGAACTCGACCCCATCCAGTTTGGCTACAGAGCTGTCGAGGAACATAATCTCGATGAGCCAAAGCTCAAGGCAAACGCAAAAAAGTATGAACTAGGTGAGCCCAGCTACCTCAGCACAGTGGGGACAAAAGCCGCAATCGAGATGCTTCTCGACCTTGGGCTATCACAGATTGAAGCGAGGGTTATAAAGCTCAGCCAACGCCTCTATGATGGACTGGAGCACCTTGGGGTGAAGATAATCTCCCCGAGGGAGAAGGAGATGCGGTCAGGCATCGTCAGCTTCATCACGAAAGACACTGAAGCCACCTTCAAACACCTGAAGGAGAATGGATTCTATATAAGTCTCCGCCCGGCAGGTATCAGGGTCGCCACGGATTTTTATAACACAGAAGAGGAGATTGACAGACTCCTCTCTACCCTTGCAGGGTACAAAGGGCAACAAGGGCTATAACCCAGCCTTCGTCTTTTCGATCTCCGAAGGGGTTCGCCATGTGGGTATCAAGTATCAAGGACTCGCCGTGGTTTGTCGCAATCGGAGGCTTTAGGGTCAAGAGGATAAAGAACCCCAAGGCACTGGTTGGAGCCGTATCCGTTGCAGTGGCGCCACACCTCGCCCAGATCGTCGACGCTAAAAAGGTCGCCGGCCGAGAACACCTCTTCATGGCTGCTGTAAACGCTTCCAAGTCAACTGAGACCGGAATGGCCGTCTCCAAGAGCATAACCGTCGAGACGCTTCTATACGCATCCGCGCAGGACCAGATCACAAAGGCAATACGCATGCTGGGGGTATCTCCGAAGAGTACAACTGTAGCACTCATAGTGTTTGCCCATAGTCAAGAAGAAGTGGAATTAGCCTACATCATGGCAGCGAAGCACCTCGGGGAAGAGGACGACAGAGTCCTCGAGATCGATGACCTAAAGGTAGAGTCCCTTAAGGAAACGTATGAGGTAGGGGACGAAGAACTAGAGGTGGTGGGGGGACCCGAGGCCTTAGGCAGGCTTATTGTCGAACGCGGTGCGCTTCTTAGCCTCCGCCGCTAAATGAACCCGCTCCTTCTGGACGTTTAGGATATTAGCTGGGCGCACAACGGAGACACCCGTCATCCGACCCGTAGTCTCGACTAGTACAACCCAATCCGGATCGTCAAGGTTAACCTTCCTATCAATTCCCTCAGCGACTGCATCGATGATCTCGTGGATACCAAGGCGCGTCCGCCTCTTCTCAACAGTGATCCTGAAAGACTCATCAGGGCTAATCACCACTGAAAGTTCCTTCGTAGCTTTTACTATCTCCTCCAACTTCGTGGGAACAAGGCGTTGGATCGGTATGACCCTGAAGAGAGCCTGAATGGAATCGGGCTTTTTCAGAAACTCATCCCTAACCCTAGCAACCGCCATTGTGGGTTCGAGTTGGGTCTTAGCGATGATGATCCCCCATATGCCCATCCTGTCGACAACAGGGCTCTCGTCGCCAGCAGCCCTAAGAAGCATCCAGAGCTCACCACCCGCCCTACGCTCATCAATCCTCTCAGTAGTCGCCAGTATGTTAAACTCTCTCGCCAAAGGATTCACCGCTGGGTGGGTAACCCCGTGCCCTGCTGAAAAGCGTATCCCCACGACACAAAAAGCCATACACCCAACAAATGTACACACTACACAAGCGAGATTGCTAAGATTCGCACCGAAACCATATATTCCGCTACATAAGCAAACCCATGAGGTCACAACTATGAAGGTCGGATCAGAGTGCGGCTACTGTTTAATGCATCGCGGCCACAAGATTATACAACGCTCAACCAATGACGAGAAGAAACGCGTCGAAGCCATGACAGGCCTCCTCCAGATGCTCGGTGAGCGCTATGAACCCAATGCTGTACCCAGCTTCATAGGAGCCGAACGCTGCCGTGTCATCAAGGACTCTACTGGCTGTGATGATCCATACGCCGACCTCAAGGCTAAATCAAACACTCTCGCGGTAGAGATTCTCCCACAGATGACGGATTACGTTGATAAACAACCCGAGGCAAAGCGCCTATACGCCGCCCTCAAGGTTGCCTGTATCGGTAACGTCATAGAGTTCGACGTCCCAGGCCACAGTGCCGACATAAAAGAGGCCCTAAAGGGACTCGAAGAAGGCTTCTATATCGACGACACCGAGAAGCTGAAGAAGCTCCTCAAGCCAGGGAAGAAGATTCTAATCTTGGCGGACAACGCGGGGGAGATAGCCTTCGACAGGTTAGTAGTCAGGGAACTACAGAGAATAGGCTGTATCATTACAGTCGCCGTTAAAGCTGGGCCAAGCTTAAACGACGCCCTAATGGAGGACGCTGAGGCCGTCGGTATGACCGAGGAAGCTGACAATGTAATCACAACCGGCGCAGACTCGATCGGCATTAACCTCGCTGAGACCTCAGAAGAATTCAACACCCACTTCTATGGCTCAGACGTGATAATCGCTAAGGGTATGGCGAATTGGGAGACCTTAACAGAGGTCCCTGCCCCTTGCCCGTTAATGTACGTCCTAAGAACAAAGTGCGAACCAGTCGCGCGCACGCTCAATGCGCCTCTCAACGTGAATATAGCTAGACTCGTGCCAAAAGGCTGGAAGCTCTAGGCACGCAGCACCGCCATTATCTGCTCCCCTGTTATAGGTCCCTTCCGGAGGAGCCAGACATCCTCCCCTGTGAGATCGACGACCGTCGATGACTCGCTGCAAGGTGAAGGCCCTCCATCGAGTATTATGTCAACCTTGTTCATAAAAATCTCTTTCGCCTCCTGTGCTGACCTAGCGGGCTCGCCCCCTGAGATGTTCGCGCTAGTGCTGACGATGACGCCCCCTACCGCTTTGGCGAGCTTCTGGGCGACCGGATGTTCAGTCACCCTTACGCCGAGCGTAGATGCGCCGTGGGTTACCCAAGTGCTGTACTTCACTTTCGATACGAGGACAATAGTGAGAGGTCCAGGCCAGAATTTCGCGGCTAGCTTCTCAGCGGATGATGTCATAACTACAATCTTCCGTACCATCTCAATATCACTGCAGATAAGTGGCAGGGGCTTGTCAGCCCGCTCTTTTATCTCGCAGATTCTCTGCGCTGCATCAGGATCGGAGGGAACGCAACCGATCCCGTACACTGTTTCGGTTGGGTAGACAACAACCCCGCCTTCTTTAATTAGGAAGGCTGCAGCCTTGATGGCATCGTCATTAGCCTCAAGTAGCTTCATATTTGATACCCGTTAGACCTAGTCGATTTAAGGGTGGTGCGTGGGCTTTAAACCTGTGTTGAAAAACCGTGTGCGCGTTTAAAGGCCTCAAGCATCTCAGTTTTTAGTGTAAAGCGCCAGACTATCCGGTAGAGGATTTTCTCGCCGTGCATCTCGTTCATATTTTTTTGGTGACCTTGTTCTTGTTGATCTTCTCGATAATGTGGGAGAGTATGAATGCGGTGAGGGTATTCAAATTATGAGGAGCTTAACATACTCGTTCTCCTCATTGCGTTGAAGCTCGGTTGAGAGTTCCCTTATTCTGATCGCGTCACCTTCGAGGACGAATAGTTCCATACACTTCCCTTCCCTAAACCTATTGTGGAGCTGCGTATGGATAATGTCCTGATACTTTCCCTTAATCTGGGTGACATGGTGCTCAGCCTCGTGACTGTGTATAGCAAGAAGTAAACCACTCACATTCCCCTCTAACCTTCGCTTCTCTCGACCATCTGTCAGAAAGAGCCTAATCGCAGCTCTCATAACCTCCGATCGCCCGGAGTAACCGAGCTCCGTTTGAAGCTTATCCATATCCTCGAGGAGTTGGTCATTAAGGGAGAGACTTACAACCGGCATACCACATCAGGTTAATAACATATAACTATCTAGATATGATTTTTTATTAAGAAAAATATTGATATTTATTAACATCGATTTAGATTACTAAACCTGAAACATGGACAGGCGTCTCTATTTAGCCATTATCCTTATCGCTGTACTGACAGGTGTAATAGGGGCTGCCTATATCGCTCGACCACAGCCCTATAAAGGTGGAAAACTCATCGTAGTCGCCACGTTTTACCCAATATACTATTTAGCTGAATGGATCGGGGGTGAAATTGTGGAGGTTCAATGTCTAATTCAGCCAGGCATAGAAGTCCACAGCTGGCAACCATCTGTTAAAGACATAGTCGCTTGTAGCGATGCTGATATAATCATCTACAATGGCGCGGGTCTCGACGACTGGCTGCATGAAGAGGTCTTACCCCTAATAGATGCTGAGGGCAAACTAATCATCAACACAACTGAGAATGTGACTCTTTGGGAGAACATTGAGATGAAAGAGATAGAAGAGCATGGGCTTTATGACCCTCACACATGGTTAAGCCCATATGAGGCTATGCAACAGGCCGAGACCATCTATAGAGCATTCATAGAGAGGGACCCAAATAATGTCGATTACTATACAGCTCGCTGGATGGCGCTATCAAACGACCTAAAAACTCTCGACGAATCATACAAAACTAAACTACAGAGTAAGGTTAGAGACTCCATCTTTGTTACACACGACGCTTTTGGCTACATAGCACGACGCTACGGTTTCAAGCAACAAGGCATCGTAGGCGTTTCAGCCGATGAGCAACCAAGTACACAGACAATAGCTCAGATAGTAGACATGATGCAACAAACTGGAACATTCACCTTCTACATTGAACCAGGTTACTCAGATATCTATGTTCAAACAGTAAAAACGGAATTACAAATAAGGACTGGAAAAACGATTCAGATACTCGAGTTATACCATCTAACTGGGCCAATCGATGGACTCGACTACATTCAACAGATGGAGAAAAACCTTGTAAACCTCCAAAAGGGGCTTGGATAATGATGGAGAAGCTTCCGGTCATCGAAGTTGAGGGAGTAAGTATAAGCCGCTCGGGTTTGAGAGTCATCGATTCTGCCTCATTCAAGTTGAACTACGGAGACTTTGTTGGCGTCGTCGGTCCAAATGGCGGAGGAAAGACGACCCTTATTAAGGCAATACTAGGCCTACTGCCCCGCGACTCAGGAACAATAAAGCTCTTTGGCGAACCTGTTGAGCGGTTCAATACTTGGAAGAGGATTGCCTACGTTGGGCAGGACTCCACTAACTTCGACCAAAGCTTCCCACTTAGTGTCCGTGAACTAGTAAGCCTCGGGAGGATTAATAGGGAGAATATTGGCCACCGCCTCAGTAGTGAGGACTGGAAGCGCGTTGAGGAGATACTCACTTTCATGGGCATCAAGGACCTCACCGAAAAGAGGATTGGCCAACTATCCGGTGGTCAGAAACAACGAGTCTTCGTGGCTAAAGCGATGGTAAGGGACCCTGATGTATTGTTCCTCGACGAACCCGTGGCGGGCATCGACCCGGAGACCCAAGAACGCTTCTATATGAAACTCAGCAACCTGAACGCCCAAAAGGGAACAACCATAATCGACGTCAGCCACGACCTCTCCGCCGTATTCTGCAGGATGAGACGAGTAATCTGCGTAAACAGAGAGGTTAATGTCGCGGATATTGGGGATGAGATGGGGTTCACGAAAGTCCTGAAGAAAGCGTATGGAGACCACTTCCATTTTGTATTCCACGAGCACATGTGTGAGGGATTGTTCGAAAATGACAGACCCGATTAGTCTCCTCAGTTACCGTTTTTTTCAGTACGCCTTGCTGGGGGGCTCGGTTGCCGCATTAGTCTGCGCCTTAGTAGGGTTGTTCGTCATACTCAGAAAGGAGTCGATGATAGGCGATGGGGTAGCCCATATCAGCTTCGGTGGGATCGCCATTGGCCTCTTCTTAGGGGTAAACCCACTCCTCACCGCACTGGTCGTAGCCATCTTAGGTGTCCTCGCCATCAGTTACCTGCGCCACCATGGTTTCGCCCAGAGTGACTCCGCAATAGCTTTGATGCTGGCGGTGGGCTTCAGCACAGGTCTTATCCTCATCAGCCTCGCCGGAGGCTTCAACATAGACCTATTCAGCTTCCTCTTCGGCTCAATACTAACCATTGGGACCTCAGACCTCATCATTATTTCGGGTCTTAGCTTAGTGAGCCTCATAGTGGTAGGGGTATTTTACAAAGAGTTATTGAGCATCACATTTGATGAGGAGGCTTCAAGACTCATGGGGATCCCTGTCGGGTTCCTCTCCACAATCCTCAACATACTAGTTGCGATGACGATCGTCCTAAGCATCAAGGTCGTGGGAATGATACTAGTATCAGCTCTTCTCGTAATACCAGGACTAACAGCACTTCAGCTGGGTATGAGCTTCAGGGACACAGTGATTTCCGCAATTCTCTTCGGGATCATCAGCGTTGTGGTCGGCATCTTCGCCTCCGCTCTCTTAAACGTAGCCACTAGTGGGGTCATAGTCTTCACTCTCGTCGCCTTCTTCCTCATCATCGCACTGTGGAACAGGTTCACACGAGCGTAACTAAGATTTATCAGCCACCCTTCCAATCGACGGATCGGTGAGTTATTGCCACTCTATGATAAGCCACATGTAGACCATGATAATCACCTTTGCAGCCTCGTAGCAGAGGGGATGGAACTAGCCGACTACAAGGAGTTGGTTAGGAACCCGAAGTATATTTGCAGAATCTGCGGTAGGGCAGCTACAAGCGAGAAGAATCTATGCGACCCCATAGTACTTTAGACCCCATTTTTTTCATAAGCCACGCATGGTGTAAAGTTTAATGCCATGCCGTGCAGATGCCTCCCCATATGTCAGCCGCAGGGGTCCGCAGAGGATACACACTTCTAACGCTCTACATAATCGAGGTCATCAAGGATCTAGGGACACAGCCAAGCTTAGACAAGTTGATGGAGGCCGCAGACAAGCAAGGTAACTTGATCACCAATGAAATAAAGCGACAGATTCCAGCCGGGCTGACGCCATTAGAAACTGGAGCGGAAGTGTACCGCTGCTTCATGAAGGATGCGGGTGCAGAGGTAAGCATCCATAAAAGGGATGAGGAGAGCATCACATTCGTTATAAACAGGTGCCCCTTCCACGAGGCTTTCTTGGATGTTGGCGTCGACTGTGGCATCTTCCTTAGGGGGCTTTGCGTTAACCTTACCCTCCCCGCTATACAAGCTAGCCTCAAACAATTCGATCCCAGACTCAATGTGGAGAGTGTTGTCGCCCGCCAGTCAGCTGAAGAAGTATGCCTAGAGAGAGTCTACATCTCTAGGTAGGCGTTTTATCCAACTTC
>JBGPRA010000059.1:0-12145 GCA_041489375.1 Bathyarchaeia archaeon
GTTTCGCGTGAGAGTAGACTGTAGATGCCTATGTGGTTAGCCTCGTCGGGGGCGTCGTCCATGGCTCTCTGGCTCTTCGCAGTGCCATCGCTACCCCACCAGTGGACATTGTAGATGTTCGGGTACGCACTTACCTGCTTGAGTATAACTGAGATTTCACTAAAGGATAGTATCACTACGCCGACTCTCTGAGTCTCACCGCCGTACTCAGCTACCGCGTTCTTTACCTGCTCGTCTGCAACCGTTAGGTAGTTGGCGAACTCCGTTACTTCATTAGCGTATCTTACCTTCTCACCTGCTACCTCTCCACCCATCTGCGTCCAAATGGGCACTAGGAGGTTTACGATACCGTCTCCCCAAGAGTCGCCGCGCTGGAAGAGGACGATGCTCTTGACGCCAGCCGCCCACATCACATCCGCTAGAGCAGGAGCGAGGTGGCTATCAGCGGTGCACATACGGAAGAGGTTGTCGTTCGCGATGGCTAGTGTCGGTGAAGTGGATGATGAACTCCACATTAGCATGCCGTTAGAGTTGCAGTAGGCGAGAGCTGACTGGGCCATGCTCGACCAGCCCCCACCCTCAAAGACGGTGATCCCTGCTGACTTGAAACCCTGGACCTTCTCTAAGTGAATGTTGGTTGTGCCCTGCGCGTCATCGATGAGGAACTGGAATGTAGTACCATAACCAAGTTTCTGGCTAAATAGGTTCATATCAGGCGCGATGATCTGTTCGTGGTAAGGCTTACCAGGTTCTAACTCGGTTGTATCAGATGCTATATAGCCTAATTTGACGACTGTGTTCTTCAGAGGAAGTTCTTTGACGGTTTGTGTAATCGTTGTACTTTGGACCTCGACCTTTGTCGGGGCAGCATAATAGCCAATGCCAGCACCAACGACTAAACCAGCAACCATTAATGCTATTGCTAGTGTCATTCCTTTCTCTGCCAGGTTTCAACACCTCGAAGCAATTTATGCTTCAATTTTTACACCTATTTCTTAATATAAAAGGTTTTATTGTATAATTTTAGTCACTATTATACGAAGATTAGTGATTTCCACCCGATACCCAACCGTGAATATGAATGGTTGAACTAATAGTGTTATAGTCAGCGTCGTATCGTGCGCGCCTTTTTGGTAAAAGAACCGTGCACTCAAACATTGTCACGCTCGCAAGTTATTTTAAAATAGTTTAATCACTTACTTTAATATGCAAATCTGGTGTTCGCGTTGGAAGACGCTTCGCTGAAGGAGACGATAAGTTTACTGTCTGAACTTATTCAGAACCGGTGTATAAACCCGCCCGGCAACGAGATGAAATCAATAAAAACGATTCAGAGAATATTACGTGAGCACGATATTGAGAGCCAAGTTTTTGAATCAGCTCCCAACCGAGGAAATCTAGTTGCCAGGATACCGGGGACGGGTCTTGGTCCTAGGTTAATGTTCGGTCCTGCTCACGTTGATGTGGTGCCTGTGGAAAACTTCGATGCCTGGTCAGAAGACCCGTTTTCAGGCATTGTTAAGGAGGGATATGTTTGGGGTCGCGGAGCATTGGACATGCTCTTCATCGTTGCGACTCAAGTACAGGTCTTCGTTAAGCTCTACGAGGAAGGGTTTCAACCGAGAGGGGATTTGATTCTACTAGTGGTCTCTGATGAGGAATCTGGGGGAACGTACGGAACGGGGTGGATGTTGAAGAATCATCCCAAACTTGTCGAGACCGACTATGCTATCACTGAAGCGGGTGGGGTATCTATCGCTCCGGGTAAGATACTCTTCATTTCAGGGGAAAAGGGAGTATCACAAAAGCGCGTTGCTTTCAAAGGAAAATCCCGTCACGGCTCCATGCCGTATGGAAGCGATAACGCGATAATTAAAATGAGTGAAGCAGTCACCCGCATCTCCAGTTATGTCCCTCCAGTTACGACAAAATACATTAGCGATTTAGCTGATGGATTAAAACTAGGGTTCATGCAACGCCAGATGTTGACAAACCCGTGGCTTCTATCTTTCACTTTAAATAGATTGAAGAGCCGAGAGCCGACCATGGCCATGTTGTTGTATGGGCTCAGCAGGATGACTATGTCACCAAACATTGCGCAGGGAGGATTGAAGGTGAATGTCGTTGCTGAAAAAGCCCACATCGATTTAGATGTAAGGACCCTGCCCGGGCAAGATGAGGAATATGTGATTTCTCAATTGAGGAAAGCACTTGGTCCTTTAGCTGAGGAGGCAGTGATTGATGACCTCGGAGCAACGGAGGGGATTATATCATTCGGTAATGCTAGTCCTTCTCGTTCGGATTTTGTGGCCGCCATGGAGAAAGCCGTGAACAGGGAGCTGCCGAACAGCACTCTAATTCCATTGATCTCGCCGGGAGCGTCAGATTGTAGGTTTTTACGAGAGCTAGGCACCGAAGCCTATGGTTTCTCACTCTTCGACCCGGAGACGCCGTCGAGCCATTTAGCTGAGTTAGGCCATGGGGTCAATGAAAGGGTGAGCATTAAAACGCTGGATCTTACTCAGAAGGTTTACCAATACCTCGCCAGGGATTTCCTGAAATAGAGTGCATCTCGCGCGATCGCCTTCGATTTCTTCGGTTTCTGGGAGAGGTTCAAGCCAATTTTGTGTAGGGACCATAGCCTTATCCTGAGTTCTACCTGATACTCAACCGTGCGTGCGAATGCAGGTAGAAACCCACTTGAAAGCCTTGAACCGTGAAAATAAATCCTCCCATAATGGGCATCCTAACGTATAATAATCTTATCCTCGCTTCTGCCTGAGAATCAACCGTGATTGAAGGGTTGACGCATGCGTTTTTCCTATTGTTAGCGTCATCATAAGGGTATCTCTAAGAGATCTGAACCCAAAATGACTGACCCATTGTAATCTCTCTTAACATCCGCAACCATAGAGTCAAGTAAATAATCAGATTTTTCACGTATATGATTCAACACCAGCTTCCCAACATTCGCATCTGCAGCAATTCTACCTGCATCTAAACTAGAGTTTAAAACATACCGAGAAACCAACTTCGCATCATGATCGATCACCTCACTACCCGCTAAATAACAACATAAAACGAGGACGCTAGCGTTGCGTGAGAAATCAACGAGATCCGGGGAGGAGACGGCATCCCCACTAAACACAGCCGACACATCACCGCTAATTACTCGATATGCTAGGCAAGGCCAATCCCGCTGTGAAAGTCCAAAACCGTGCCCATGACTAACATACTGTGCGGATACCATCCACTCCCCAAAATCGGATACCACCCCGGGCTCCACCTCTTTTACCTCAACCAAGCCTCGGATGTCACCGAGTTTTTGATGGGTAAAAGCAGTTTCTTTTAGCCTATACCAGATGTCTTTGCTGTAAGCTTCGAAAATGTGACCTATCATTTCTTTTGTTCCTCTTGGACCATAGACCTTGATCGTCTTGTTTCGACCCTTGTTCCACGCCGCGAACAGAAGATCAGCGAGTCCTCCAACGTGATCGAAGTGGAGGTGTGTGATGAAGACGTAATCAACGTTGGTTATCGATACTCCTGCTTGAACAATCCTGGTTGCTACTCCTCGTCCAGCGTCGATGACCATGTTTACTTCACCGATATTGACGAGTGTGCTTGGGCCCATGCGTTTCGGGTCAGGTCGAGGACCACCTGTTCCGAGGAGAACGATCTTCATACTTTGTATCAACGAGTTGTGATTATTTTAAATGAGGACTAGGTGCATCGAGCGAATGAAATAACCACAAAGAAACTTTTGCATAAGCCTCATCTAACGTACAATAATATTATCTTCACTTCACGATAATTCTATTTCGCGATTATATGGCTACGCGCGCGATAGTGATACTGATGTAATGAGTGAACAGAATGTGATCTTATTGATTCATTAAAAAGATCAGGACTCTTAGAGTCCCACCTGATACTCAATGGGCGCTTGAAGAAAAGGGTCTTAATGGGATTTTGAACCGTACTTTTCCCAACTAACAATAGTGTCCAGGCTCTTTCTTTCCTTAGGCGCTGGGGTCTCGTCAGGTACTCCCAGAGGTATCACTGCGATTACCTTGAAATTATCAGGCACGCCTAATAGGCCCTTAACCAATTCTTCCCTACCTGTCTGCCCCATCCAACATGTACCTAGACCCAGGTTTGTTGCAGCCAACACGATGTGTTCACATGCTATCCCGATATCGTTAATACACCAACCTGGAGACGCTGCTTGATCTGCTAAACCAACGATCATGACTGGGGCTTCGGCCGCCCATTCTTGTTTAGCTAGTTTTTTGATGGTTTCCTTATTCTCAACTACTACAAAATGCCATGGCTGTCTATGGCTAGCCGAGGGTGCGATTCGGGCTGCCTCTAGTATTTTTAATATTTTTTCCTTTGGTATGGGGGTGTCCTTGTATTTGCGGATGCTTCTCCTCTTTTCTAATACTTCTTCAAACTTCAAATCGTTCTACCAGATGAGAAATCGCATAGAATGATATAAAAGGAATCTTTTTTGAAAACGCGTATAAAACGACTGATGCTGACGCTGGCGACATACGATAATCTTATTCTCAATTCCACCGGATACTCAACCTTCGCGCGCGTGCGACGGAGGTTTCTGAATTAGGATGAATGCATATTCGTAGAAGCACGAGAAGTCGAGTAAATCAAAAATCTTGCTAAATCTCCTGGCTCTAGGGGATACTCTCCGACTAGTTGGTCTGCTTCTTCCTTCGGTACCCCAGATAAGAGAAGCATCTTCTTGCACCGCCTCATCGCAGTCCAACGCCAAACAGGAAAAAGAAGCATAAAAAAGCCTAATGTGACAAAAATTTTTGCCGAAGAAAATATGATGGAAAAATAATCAGGGAGGCGCAAGCCGCCTACTCATCCCTTGTATTGAAACGGGCATCCCTCATGACGTTCGACCACTTCGTCAATGTCTGAAGATACTCCCTTGTCATATCCTGAGCCTCGCTCTCGGGTATTCCTCCCTCGATGAGGCTCTTCCTGAAAACAGCGACGGACTTCCCAATATTCGCCGCTGCCTCGGGGGAGAAGAAGCTGTCTAGTACCCCCTTGATAAGGGTGGGTATCTTCTCGGAGACCGATTCCATTATCTCAGCGATCTCCTTCGGGTCCATTTTTTCATGTTTCGTGTTTTGACTCATTTTCTCAGCCTCGAGTAATATTGGTGTGATCAATCTGTATAGGTTTGATGCTAAGAAGTGATCAATAATTGATCAGTTAGGTAGCTGATATCTCCCAGTTTCATTTCTGGAGATTATCTTTTTCTGTATGAGTGTGTCTATGCGCTTCTTTACGGTTACCCTAGATGATTTTCCCCGTATGTTAGCCATCTCCCTCGTTAGCTCTGAAATATTCATTGGGCCCTTTAATGCTAACGAGTTAAGGATCTCTCTCGTTATCTCGTCCCTGCTCTCAGTGTTCCTGTCGAGATAATGTTTGACTTCTATGAGTCTCTGAAGCATTTTTAGTGGCTCATCGTAGAGCTGTGCACCAATCTTGAGGTCGTGCATCAGGGAGGCGACCTCAGGGAATTTGCGGGTCTCCGTGATTATGGCTTCAAGTGAGTTAAGTCGGTGGATGACCTCTTCGAGCTTTTCGTTTAGTTCTTTGAGGTCCCCAGCCATGTTACCACGTGTCGTCATTGGGTGTAATAGAATTTATGTCATCTTTGTAGATCCCTTCCGAGTTCGAGTGGTCTAGAATTTGTTTTAACTTGCGCGTGATAATTGATTTGAATAAGATACGATTATGAAATAATAATTCATCAAGGGAATCAACATCATCCAAGAGGCTGAACAGATGAATTACAGCATAGAGGGAGTCATAGGGAGATACCCCGCGGTAAACATAGGCGTACTAACAGGAACAGGTCTAAGCATTAAACGGACGCACCCAGACCTCGAGAAATACAAATCCGATTCCCTCCAAGTTGCCAAGGACCTTATCGGTAGCGACTCTGTGACTAACCATCCGTACATCGCCTCCATGAGGAACCTGTACCGAACCTTTGGAACAAAACCAGCCGACTACCACCCATCAGCTGAAGCATTGGTCAGAAGAGCCATCAAAACTCAACAACTTCCCCTCATCAATACAGCTGTTGACACCTACAATGCGGTTTCAGTTAGGTACCTGATACCCATGGGTGGTTTTGATATCGACCTTATCTTGGGAAACATTGCGCTGAGGTTCAGTACAGGTGATGAGGCATTCTCGCCTCTGGGTGAGATTGAACATGAATGCACGTATCCTGGCGAGGTGGTCTATGCGGATGATAGACGGGTTCTCACCCGTCGTTGGAATTACAGGGACTGTGTTGAGACTAGGATTACTGAGAAGACGGTAAACGTGGTCATGTTCGTGGATGGATCACCTGAGATACCTCGAGTTGAAGTTGAGAAGGCGTTGAAGGAGCTTGCATCTAATCTAGAAAAGTATTGTGTCGGAAGCTACTCAATTAATGTTGCTGACTCGGGAACCCCTATTGTTAAAATATTTTAGTATGCGTATACTTGTGTCAGCTTCAATGCTACTGGGGAGACGAGTGTGTGGGCCATAGTCTTATCCTGAGTCACACCCGATACTCAACCGTAAAAATTGATGCTTAACCTAGCTAAGCGCACTAGAAGTATAGGAGGCAGGATAGCTGAATAGTCTGAATCGCTCTGGAATTAGAGGGATCATCATACAGTCAATTCTATTAGTCATCGGATTAGCAGTTCTATTCATATCAGCCGGTACACTTGACTGGATAAACGCGTGGGCGTATGTTGTTTTAGTTTCATTGTATTGGGTGATAAGCACAGGTGTGCTGGCCAAGGTGAATCCGGGTGTGTTGAATGAACGCGGCAGTGTTGTCAAGGAGGGTACGATAGGCTTTGATAAGATGTGGGTAGCCGCTTACCCCATGCTAACCTTTGGCAACCTGATAGTAATGGGGTTGGATGCGGTTAGGTTTCGGTGGTCGTCTATGCCTATCTGGTTGACTTTAGTGGGCATTATTATGTTTGTTTCTGTTACTCCGCTTGCCCTCTGGGCCATGGCCGTTAACAGGTTCTTTGAATGGACGGCGCGTATTCAGGATGATAATCAGCAATATGTTTGCACATCAGGCCCATACAGGATTATGAGGCATCCGGGGTACGCAGCTTTAATTTTTTCAATTTTAGCTTATCCACTTATTTTAGGTTCGTGGTGGGGTTTTGTGTTAGGTGGAGTATTGGTGATGATGGTGGTTATCCGCACGGCGCTGGAAGACCGTATGCTGCTGAGGGAGTTACAGGGTTATACGGAGTATGCTAGGCGAGTTAAATATCGGCTAATCCCGATTGTCTGGTGACCGTAGCTACAGCCCGGTGTGCGCGTGTTGATTGTGGGGTTATTGACTCTGGCTGGGTCAATAATTCCAGATGAATCATTTTATCATCGAAGCATTTCGCGTGCTGAAATTATATATTACAATATCGTTATGAATAATAGATATTTGAGTACTATCACTCCATTTTTTTTAAATATAGAATGGCAATAAAACTAGATAAGCTATGGATAATAATCAGGACGATAGAATATTCCAGAGTCTAGTATTGCTTAATTTAATTGGGGGAGTCCTAACTTTCTTGAGGGCTCAATATGGGGATGTGACCCCCCTTTTCATATGGGCGATCAACTGCGGTTTAATCTCAGTCGCAGGCACAATAATTGAGGGCTGAAAGCGCGCACATGCTCTTACAGGTCTGGGACGTGGCCTTCTCCATAGCCTTATCCTGAGTTCCACCTGATACTCAACCGTGAAGTTGAATGGTTGACCTTGTATTGTTACAGTCGGTTTCGTACACCGCAGGTGCGATAAGCGTAGTACTGGGCGTAATCTACTACGCAATAAACCTCAGGGAGACCACCAGGAATCGGCGAGTAACCCTGACAACAAACCTCATGCAGTCCCTGGTTTCCCTCGACGGCATCAGACGATACAGGGAGCTGATGGCGATGCAGTGGAGCGACTTCGATGACTTCCTGAGCAAATACGACTCACAGGTGAACCCGGAAAACTGGAATCTTAGAAACCTGTATTGGACCACATTTGAGGTACTCGGCCTACAGTACAAGTCCAGGTTAATCGACTTTGACACCTTGTACGCCACATGCAACATCCTGGCGCCAACCATGTGGAAGAAGTTTAAGCCAATAATCTATGAGTACAGGAAGAGGGGCGTCTATAATGAATTATATCTCTCAAATTTCGAGTATCTGTCTAATGAGATTGTGAAGATCATTGAGAAGAGGGCTCCATCCTTTGATCCTTCCTCATCCTACTTGCGTGCGCCTATAAAGTAGCGATAACCGTCTTTTCTTCCTATACCCACAATTTGATCAGTAGTCACAAGGTTACTTTTGCCTAAGCCTCATCTTACGTGCAATAATCTTATCCTGAGTTATAACTGACTCTTAATTAGGTGATTAATGATGGTTGACTTGGCTTTACTCCAGTCCATCTCATACATGGCTGGGGCGTTAGGAGTATGCGTAGGCGCATTGAGTTTCGCCTTCAACATCAGGGCGACCACGAAAAACAGGCGTGCAAACCTCACAAACACGCTGATGAACTCATTCCTATCCGAAGAGGGCATGAGAAGATGGAGTGATCTAGAGATCATGGAGTGGAAGGACTTTGAAGATTTTCGTAAAAAATATGATTCCACGGTGAATACCGATAACTATGTCAAAAGACAGGCCTTCTGGAATACCTGCGACCTAATTGGATACCAGTATAGAGAGGGGTTGGTCGACATAGGTACGGTCTACAATGCGGGAGGAATTTTTATATCATATAGTTGGTTAAAATTCAGGCCAATCATCGAGGAGTACAGGAAGACGGAGTATGGGGTTGATGACTATGAGAACTACGAGTATGTGGCTAATGAGCTTCTGAAGATGAAGGAGAAGAGGGATCCATTGTTTTTGAAAAAGGTTATGAGCCTGTATAATTTAACGTCAACTTCAAATCCCTGAAGAGATCGATGTTTGCTATCCTGTGGGGTTTATTGATTATGGTTCAAGATGGGTTTCGAGTTCGTCTTCAATAGCCTTATCCTGAGTCCCACCCGATTCTAATCAGGTGTAAATTGTATGGTTGACTTAGCTTTGCTCCAGTCTATGAGCTACATCGCTGGAGCACTAGGAGTATGCATAGCGGCTATCTTCTACGTCCTGAACCTCCGCATAAGCCAGAGGAACCAGGAGCTGACCCTCAAGGCACAACAGCAGACCCTCGAAACAAGGCAAGCACAGCTGCTAATGGGGCTATTCCAAACCTACTCATCGAAGGAGTTCCAGACAGACTTCGAGGAAATGCTCTACACTTGGAATTGGAAGGACTATGAAGATTTCCTCAGTAAATACGCGATTGAGAATAATAATGTGGTGGAGAATGGGAAGTTTGGCTCATTATTACAGTTCTACGAGGGCACAGGCGTCTACGTCAACAGTGGCCTTATTGACCCTGATCTCGTCTACGATCTCATGATGGAGGGGGTCATCGCTTTTTGGGATAGGTTCTCTACGATCATTGAGGGCTATAGGTCGAAGTATAACGCACCGCAGATCTATTTGGGCATCGAGTATCTCTATCACGAGATGAAGAAGGTTAGGGATGCGAGGGGGTACCCAGCTTCAACCTTCGTACGCTCCACTCCATAGCCTTATCCTGAGTTCCACCTGACCCATAATCAGGTGTATGGTTGAATGGTTGACTTAGCTTTGCTCCAGTCGGTGAGCTACATCGCTGGAGCCCTAGGAGTATGCATAGCGGCTATCTTCTACGTCTTGAACCTGAGGATAAGCCAGAGAAACGTGAGGGAAGCAGAACGAAACAAGAAGATACAGCTGAGCATGAGCATCGGTGATAGACTCGGCTCGAAGGAATTCCTCAGAGACCACGGTTGGCTGTGGACGCTCGACTGGAAGGACACAGACGACTTCATGAAGAAGTACGACGATACCGTGAAAGGCGGGGATGTGATTGTGCACTGGGCGGAGCGGTGGTCAGTGTGGTCGGCGTTCAATAACCTGGGGTACATTCTGCGTGAGGGTCTCGTAGAGGATGAGACTCTGTTCAATTCTTCAGGCTTTTTGGCAGTACCCATCTGGGGTAAGTACTGGCCTATCATAGACCACTACCGGAGAAGAGAGTTGGGTCGGGGGTTCATGGAGAACTTCGAGTTCCTCGCGAAGACTATGTGGAGGATTGGTAAGGCACGCGGGTGGGTCTCTCCAGGGGTTGGGGATGTTCTCGCCTGGGATAGGTTTAAAGCTGTGTTCGAACCCGAGGCTGCTGTTTCCGCTTCTCAATAGCCTTATCACAACTTCCACCTAACTCATATCAGGTGAATGGTTGATTGGTTGATCTATCTTTGCTCCAGTCTGTGAGCTACATCGCTGGAGCGTTGGGAGTATGCATAGCGGCCATCTTCTACGTCTTGAACCTGAGGATAAGCCAGAGAAACATGAAGCAGACCCTAGATACGAGGAAGCTGCAGTTCGTGACAAGCATAACCAGCCAACTGCTGAGCGAAGAAGGCCAGAGGAGATTTGGCGAATTGCTAAACATGGAGTGGAAGGACTACGACGACTTCGAGAAGAAGTACGGCTCAGACTACAACATGGATAATTACGCCAAGAGGGCAAGTGTATGGAATACCTACAACACGTTGGGCATGCTGGTTCGTGAGAAGCTGGTTGAGCCCGAAGTACTCTACAATATTAATAACGTTACTCCCTGCTTCATGTGGAGTAAATTCAAGGACATTATCGCGGAAAACAGGAGGCGCTACGGTGGGAAGGACATCTTCTCGGATTTTGAATTTCTAAACAACGAGTTACTAAGGATCAAGTTGAGTAAGGATCCTTCCTACAGGGCACCTGAAACGCTCTCAAAGTATGTTCCGTGAATGAAGAAGAGTTTGCGCGCATGATGACATAGTGTTATTTCTATTTGTATAGTCTTATCCTGAGCCCCACCTCTGAAAATTTTAACCCAAATTCACTTTGGTATAAGCCTCAACTTATGTACAATAATCTTATCCTCACTTCACGCTAACTCAATACCAGTGATTGATGATGGTTGATCTAGCTTTGCTCCAGTCTGTGAGTTACATGGCTGGGGCATTGGGAGTATGCGTAGGGGCGCTGAGCTTCGCCTTCAACATGAGCGCGACCACGAAAAACAGGCGTGCGAGCCTCACAAACAACCTGATGAACACATTCCTCTCCGAGGAAGGCATGATGAAATACCATGAATTATTAGCGATGAAGTGGACGGACTTTGAGGATTATTACCGAAAATACGATTCGAGGGTGAACCCCGGCAACTTCGCTAAAAGAGAGTCTTTCTGGAATACATGCGACCTCATTGGGTATCAGTATAGGGAGGGACTCATCGATATAGGGACCGTATACAATGCAGGAGGGTTTTTGATCTCAGAGAGTTGGATAAAGTTCAAGCCAATCATTGAGGAGTACATGAGAAAAGGGGAATATGGGGTGGATGACTATGAGAACTACGAGTACGTGGCTAACGAGATCCTGAAGATGAAGGAGAAGAAGGATCCATCGTATATAAAAAAGGCTAAACTAGCTCAAGATAGCTACGCAATGTCAACTTCAGATCCCTGAAGAGATCGGTGTCTGCTATCCTGTAGGACTTGCTGATGATGGTTCAAGATGGGTTTCGAGTTCGTCTTCCATAGCCTTATCCTGAGTCCCACCTGATACACAACTGTGAACTTAATTGGTTGACCTAGTTGTACTCCAGTCCATATCGTATACTGCAGGTGCGATAAGCGTAGTACTTGGCATCATCTACTATGCGATAAACCTCAGTGAGCAGAGGAGGAATAGACGCGTCACCCTGACAAATACACTCATGCAGACATTCACCTCCGAGGAAGGCATCAAGCGATACAACGAACTGATCTCAATGGAGTGGGTCGACTTCGACGACTTCGTGAGTAAGTATGACTCGACTGTGAACTTCGATAACTGGATGAAGAGGACGATGGTCTGGAACGCGTGCGAGGTTCTTGGCCACCAGTATAGGACCAAAATGGTGGACTTCGACACA
>JBGPRA010000060.1:0-12083 GCA_041489375.1 Bathyarchaeia archaeon
ATGAGGCATTGTAGCTTAATACGCGCGTGACTGTTCAACGGTCTCACCGATGGCCATATGCACGAAACGGCTCATTGGGGAACTTAGGCTCGATGCCGGATAGACTTCGGCTAGGACTTTAACCCAGATGGGAAACCTACATTTAAGAGCTGTTCCCTTTACTATAGCTTCTCCTGGTGGGAGATCGCCTATTAGCTGAGTGAACTCATTTCCCATTATCTCTGCAAGGCGTTGTTTGTCGAGGTCCTCGAGGCTATGACAGATTATGTTGTTGGCACACTGTGTGACAACAGTCTTTTCAACGGTGGCGAGACGTTGTGTTACGACCCAGAGGCCAACACCGTTACGCCCTCCGTTAGTCGCGATCTCCTTTATCACACCTAACAGCTTGCTACGGCTCTCCTTCTCCCCTATCTCGAAGACTCCATGTTGTGGTGCATAGTACATCGCCTCCTCTAGCACAACGATGCAGCCGAACTTCCTGTTCTCGAGGGCCTCCCCGAAGACGCGACGGAGCACCTGGGCTACAACTAGGTGCTTTTGCTCCCATGTGTCCTTCCCATCGCTAAGATCCATGATAACAATCTTCCGCTCCTTTAGGAGCAGAACGGGATCAAGAACCGTGGTCTCCCCCTCGGGTATGAGGCGACTAGCGTTTATCGCGTTCTCTACTTGCGCCTTGTATAGTTCCCAATCATCGACTTTCTTGTTGAAGCCGAGGTTCTCTGCGCTGACGAGGGCGACAGATCGACGCAGATTCGCCTTTGTTACAACCGCGGCCTGGGCATATAGGATTTTTAACGCTTGTACGAATATCTTTGCGTTCCACCACGTCTTCTGCCACCCAAACTCGGCGACATAGTCGTCCCAGGGGACATCACCAGGCTGGAAGAAGCTACTCCACGGCACCTTGAGGACTACCCCCACTCCAAGGTGCTCTACTAGGCTACTGTACTCCCCGTCCTTGTCGACTATGAAAAATCTAACCGGCGGTTTCGCGTTCGCGGCGCGGGCCACCATGCTGACTGCAGTTGTCGTCTTCCCGGTCCCCACGGCGCCGCATATCAAGCAGCTCTGCCTTATCAAGGGGTAAAGCCCCAGCTCGACATCTAAATCGGTGGTGGGGTCGGTGCCAAGTAGGAATTTCCACTCTCCGTTGGGCTTAGTGAATTTAGCGACGAGGTCGTGTTCAGCAACGTAGACCTGCGTGTTCGGAACAAGGGGATAGCGAAGTGGTCTGAGGCTGCCCTCCCCATCCATCCATCCCCATTGGTATGCCTCTGCATGTAGGCTCGAGTCCTCGGCATCATCTATGACTCGCCCCTCTGTTAGAAGAGCTTCCTCGTACTCCCTGACCCTCTTATGGGGGTAGACCTTGATAACCTGGTAGACGACGGGTGAGCCATTCTTTGGGTGCCTTACGTAGACGAGGTCACCCTTCGCTAACTCCCTGCCACGCATTAGGAGGATTGTGATCTGGTCGACATTGTACTCACCCGTCAGGCTGTATGTGTGCCCTACCTTCATGCCCCCATCCATTTACCCTCACCCCAGTAAGGCGCGAGCCCCCGGACTTCACCGGTGCGCCTGCTTACCATGCTTAGTATCTCACCATATACCTCGGCCATGAAGCGACGTGTGATCTTGACCGCCTCGTCTGCTTTCACTATTGGGAGCGGTATCCCGTTGCTTAACGCGGTGGCGTAGCAGTAGTCGGCAACGTCATCGAGGCATCCGAGGCTGTGGGCGGGGAGGTCGATCCTGACAGGTGGCAGGCTCCACTCCCGGGTCATACGCCCATAGAAGCTATAGATGGGAACATCGAGGGACCCCATGAAGTTTGCGCCTCTGCTCGCCTGCATGAGTGCAGCCCTTGGACTGAAGATGTCGGTCCTCTCGCCTGGACGTAGAGCGTGGAGGAGGAGGAAGCTGTCAGGTAGCTGGGTCTCACCCTGAAGTCCGAGATGGTAGAGAAGGTAGCGAGCGCTCGGCCTCTTCACTACTCCTGCTAGTGTGACGTTCACTTCCCTACTTAGACTAAGGAGCCCATTGACGGCGTCAAGGAGCCTCTTCTGGTCCTTGTGGCATCCAGACACCCCCCACCAATCGCTGAAGGCGAGGGGACCGTCAACAATGAGAAACTCCGTCTCCGTGTGAGCCTGCAAGTACACGGTTGCGGTCTCGTAAAGCTTCGCTTCTCTCCTCGCGTTTACTATCCCCTCGAACCTGTTACCAGCCACCCCGTACGGGAGTGACATCGACTCGGGGGGCATCCAAAATTTAGACCCCCCGGGAAGGCCGTAAACGAGAGCGCTTATGACACCGTACATCTTAGAGGCGAGTGGAAGTATCTGGCTCCCCGCGTCTACGCCAGCTACCTGTTTGTATGCCTCGTGCTTCGTCATGGGGAAGAGGCTCATCTCTTCTCTGATACGTGTAGCAAGTGCCAAGACACTGGGTTGCTCCGAGGCAACGTCACTCGAAATCTCTCTAAGCAGGAGGTCCCTAATAGAGAGGCTCAGATTACTACTCGGTCGCCTCACTTCCTCGACAACCCCTGCCCGCTCCTCAAGACTTAGCACTCGGTACATAACCCCCAGAACATTTTCTGCATAACACTTTTTTTCTTAGATATTTAAAGTGATCGAAGATATAGAGCGTAATTTGGTTGAAATGCCGTTTTATATATAAAGTAAGAAATGTTAGTGCTCGGTTAAATTAATCAACGAGCGATCCAACATAACAAGGTCAAAAACAAAGTTAATAAGAAGTAGGGACAAGTTTTACCTAGATGTCCGAGGAATTAAGTCTAAAGGACAGGGTTTTCCGTAGCTTCCTCCAGGATCCAACTTTAGGTCCCGAGCAGATGGCAGCTAAGCTTGATGCTAAGTATAACTCCGTAAAAGATGCTTTCGCTAAGCTCGCCAGAGAGGGTCTCTTGCAGAGGAGTGGACGAGGTAACTATGAACCTAACTACGCTGGGATCGTGATTCACCTTATGGATAAGATTGAGGCGTTGGAGAAGCAGGCGAAATAAGATGTCTGAGCTGATCGAAAAAGCGACTAAGGAGTTAAAGCCTGACACAGCACAGTTCAAGGTTCTCACTTACCTTGCCTTCCGAGGTGCGAGTCTTCCGGGCACAATTAGCGAGGAGACTGGTATCGCCTCGGGTACTGTACGCCCGGTTCTACGTAGCCTACTCGACAAGGGATACGTCAAGCAGATGGAGGATGGCAATTACAGGAGTGTCATTCCCTTCACCGACTTTGTTTCTTATGTTTTCGCAAAGAAGTGACTTTGATGGTTGGTACCGACGAGCTTGAGGGGTTGAGGCGGGCGGAGAGCCAGCAGCAAGTACTCCTCTGTCTCGTAGAAAGTGGCGAGGCTCTTTCGAGTCAGGAGATCGCTGAGAAGTTAGGGCTCACTGTCAACGCTGTTAACATCGCCCTTTTTAACTTGAAGAATAAGGGGCTTGTTGACCCAGTGAGTCGTGGAGTGTACAGGTATAAGCTTGGGCCGATTCTTGTCACCCTTCTCGAGGAGTACTTCAAGAAATGAGCGCCGATAAGCTCGATCAACTTGAACCAGATACCTCCGCTTACAAGATCATCTGCCATCTAGCTTTTAGGGGGAGTACCCTCAAGCCGCAGGAGATAGCCGAGGCATTGGGGGAGAATGGCTCCACGGTCCGGGCGCGTCTTGCAGAGCTGAAGAAACAGGGGCTTGTCGACTCTCGCCCCGAAGGTTATGTCGCCGTCGTAACGCCTTATGATTTAATTATGAAGCTATACAGAGATCTTGGGCATAGATAAGAGCCCACTTTCGACCATCTCCCCACCCCAATCAGATAGGTATCGTTTAAAAGGACATGAGAGAAAGTGGCCCATGGGAAAAATTGTCTGAGAAGCAACTTGGCGAACTAATGGACAGAACAGATACTCTGTTCAAGTTACGCAAGGCGCCGAGCCAGTTCCAGATAGTCTTCCACCTACTGGGCACAGCGAGGACCATGTCGGTGAAGGAGCTATCCACCGAGCTTAGCCTTACTCCAAAGGCAACGGAGAGGGCGGTGGCGAAACTTCTCGAGAAGAACCTTATTCAACGCAGCCCATTCAAAGATGGTGGTTACACATGCGACGTCAAGCAGATAGTATTGAGCCTCCTCATCACCGTCTCCAACATGTACGAAGACTATGAGAGGGAGCATACTAGTCTAGTGCAGCCTGCTTCTCCCGGATCGAAGGGAGGACCTCCTTCTCCACCCAATTGACCCCTTTCGCTGTCATTTTATATATACCACCCCTCCCTTCGGGGCGGAAGAGGAGACCCTTCTTAACCATCTCGTGGAGCCGGGCGGGAACAATGACCTTGCGACCGCTCTCGTCGAGGCTCACCTTAAGCTCCTTCCCAGTAGCCTGGTACCCCTTCAGAGCATAGAGTAGAAGCCCTATCGCCTCGTAGTGACTTATCTCCTCTCTGCAGACAAGGATGGGGCCATCTCTCCTCATTTCAACGACGTCTTTGAGGTGATCGAGGGCCTGCATAGATATGATTCCCGATATCTTCTCGTTGAGCTGTATAAAGTAGTCCTTGGTGAGCCAGTCGACTCCTTTGAGTAATTCCTCGGGTGTCTCCCCGGTGACTCGAATGTCTCCGAACTGGGTCTTCACGGTGAGAGTTATCTTTGGCAATTCACTCTGCCCCTTGCGCATTCATAGTGTAAAGATATCCTCTCTTCTTGTCCTTCCAGCGGCGGATCGTCCCTTTCTTTACCAACCAGACTAGGACGCCAGAGAGAGTGGTTTTTGGGAAGAAGACAGCGTTCGCCTCCATCGCTTCTCTAAGCTCCGCGATCGTGCGGGGAGTCTTTCCCCATGGGTCTGCGAGAAGGGAGGTAACAGCCTCACTGCATTGGGTGGTACGGGGAATCTGTGGTAAGGCCTCGGGCGCCCCGTTCTCTGTCTGCTTCTTGGGGCGAGGTCTGTGTCCTGTAGACTCACCCTGGAAGGACGCGGAGACCTTCTCGATTATTGTCTGTAGCTCGTCGAGAGTTGATAGGACCTCCGCTTTGTCGCCGCCCAGCTCAACCTCCATTTCCCCTATCCTTACTTTTAGGTGGAAGGGTGGGCGACTCATGGTATCACAACTCGTATTACTTTGGTATTATAGGGCTTATAACAGTTGTCGAACGATGTTATCAATTACTTCGTTTTATACGAAAAGGATTTGAAAGGTATTGAATTGAGTTTTTTTCCCGATTTCGTAGGATATTAGTACTAATCTACTACATAATGTCGCATATAATTGAGATGGTATAAGGGATACAATCATAATACGTCTCTTAATGTACGAATATTATGAAAAAGGCTACTTAGCGAGGGCTTCTCTGAGCTTCCTCTTTATCATAGCCTGGACATCAGCCGCTTTCGCCTTACCTCGGACCTCCGCCATCACAGTCCCCATTAATGGCCCCGCGGCCTTCTCACCCATCTTTGAGATCATCTCGGGGTTAGCCCTGATCTTAGCCTCGACGATCGACGCAAGCTGAGCTTCTGATAACATACTGAGCCCGAGGGCTACGATTGCCTCCTTCGCGGGCTTCACGGGGTTCTGGGCTAACCAAGTGAGTATGGCGGGGATGGATTCTTTTACAACCTCCCCCGAGTCCACGAGGTTGAATGTGCCCCTTATAGCTTCATCTGTGAGCACCTCGACTGGGACGCCGTCCCTCTGTAGTTTCTTTAGGTCTTCTGTGAGTGTTACGGCAGCGAGGGTCGTTAGTGCCTTGTGGTCGCTGGTCAACTCTTCGAAGAGACTCATATAATCGCTGTCGACTATCTGCCTAGCGAGCTTCTCGTTAAGGGCATAGTCCTTCTGGAAGCGTCTTAACCTTGCCTCGGGCATCTCGGGTAGACTACTCTTAATGGTGGCAAAATGTTCGGAGGTTATGGTTATGGCGTTGACGTCGGTCTCGGGATACATACGTGCTGCACCAGGACGCGGACGTGTGAATCTCGTCGTCCCGTCGAGGTTAGCTGATCGCGTCTCGAGGGGGATCTTATTGAAGACTTCCATTGCTCGTTCTACTACTGCGGTGAGTGCACGTCTGCTCTTCTCAGCGTCATCTGCGACTATGACAATGGCGTCACCTTCAACTGCGCCGGTGTACTTACGAAGCGCGTCAACCTCAGCCTGTGTGATGTTATAACCAGGAAGCTCGTCGGTGTGGAAGATGCCCTTGACGCCTCCACTGTATTTAGCGTGATCGCTCATCTCGGTGCCGAGGCGCCTATTGGGGCAGAGTTCCCTTCCGGTTAAGCCAGCGAACCTGGGGAGCTTGACCGCCTTGACGACGCCACCTGCTTTTAGTGCGCCCTTAAGTATCTTTGACTCTGTGTCCTTGAAGACAGCGGAGGCGTCGAGCTGATCATCCTTGATGTGCTCGGGCTTTACGCCACGTTTGATTAGTTCGTCTCTAATCTCTAGTAGGTTCCACTGACGTTGCGCCTCATACTCGACGATGGTGGGCATCATGGCGAGGTCCTGGACGCCCTTGATTTCGACTACCTTCCCGCCCTTGATGGAGACGTTGATGTCCTGTCGGATGGTTCCGAGGCCGCGACGTACTTTCCCCGTTGCGCGTAGTATACTGCCAATCCTGAGGGCAACCGCCTGAACCTCGCCTGGATCGTGCATATCTGGGGCTGTGGAGATCTCCATAAGGGGTATACCTAGGCGGTCAAGGCGGTATCGGACGATCTTCCCCTCCTCGCCAACGATTCTAGCGGCGTCCTCTTCCAGGCTGATCTGTTGTATCCCGTATCTCTTGCCTTCTAACTCGATGGCGCCGCCAAGGCTCACAACGCATGTGCGCTGAAAGCCCCCTGTGTTGCTCCCATCTACGACAGTCTTTCGCATCACGTGGACTTCGTCAACTGGGTGGCTCCCCACCATAAGGGCGAAGCTCAGGGTGAGTTCGAGCGTTTCAGGGTCTAGAGGACCCGGGGGTTCCTCGTCCATCTCGACGAGGCACGTCGTGGCGCTGTCTCCCTCGTACTGGATGGTCTTCCCCTGGAGGAATTCGAATAGGGCTGCTGGGTCGAACTCACCCAACTCGCTTTGGCTTGGGCGGAGACGGCGGAGGAATTTGAACTCGGGCTCTGCCTCACTAAGTGTCGGGGGGCAGCTACAGAAGAGCTTGTGCTTCGTTGCGAGTTCTTGGTGGACCTCAATGCCCACCTTGAGCCCGATCTTCTTGTAATCCATCTATGGCTTCCTCCTGGCGTAGGGGGTCCGCGGGTTATACTCTCCCACGAAGTCTTCCTTTAGAAGCCTCCTTGCCTCCTCAGGAGTCTTCGAGTTGCCGAGGCTCCACATCATCTTAACATAAGCGGTCTCAGGCAGCATGTCCTCCAGTGGCTCGACGCCGCGGCGGGTGAGCTCCCGCCCCGAGCTGTAGACGTTCATATTGACGCGCCCCCAGATAGCCTGGCTTGTCATCCCCATCAACACGCCAGCCTTATCAGCGTGGCTGATGGCGTCGTAGCAACTCTCAGAGACATGGCCGAGGCCTGTCCCCTCGAATACAATCCCCTTGAAGCCCGCATTGACGAGGGTGTCGACTATGAGTGGGTCGAAGTTAGGGTGAAACTTTAGAAGGGCGACTTTCTTCTCGAACCTATTCCTGATTATAGGCTCCGAGTCTTGACGAGGCCTATAGTGTTCAGCGAGCATCTTAATCATACCCTCCTTATATCGGGCAATGGGGCTGGCGTTTATGGTCTGGAATGCGTAGCGGGCGCTAGAGTGGCATTTGCGTACCTTGGCCCCGGGATGAAATATTATAGAGTCGTCGCTAGTGCCCTCGTGCATGCCAAGGACTACCTCAGCGAATGGGGCGTGGGCTGCTGCATTGACGACAGCGACGAGGTTTGTGGCGGAGTCGCTGCTGGGGCGGTCGCTACTGCGTTGGCTGCCGACGAAGATGACGGGTATAGGAAGGTTCTGAATAGCTAGACTGAGGGCTGCGGTGCTGTAACCCATTGTGTCGGTGCCGTGGGTGACTACGATACCATCCGCGCCCTGCTTGATCTTCTCAGCAACTCTCTTCGCCATCCCCTCCCAGTGTTCTGAGTTGATGTTCTCACTGAAGATGCTGTAGAGGATGTCCGCCTCTATCTGAGCTATGTCGGCTAGCTCGGGGACTATGCTCAGGAGGTCCCTGCTCGACATGGCGGCGTAGACGCCGCCAGTAACATAGTCGACCCGACTCGCGATTGTACCGCCAGTACTTATGATGCTGACCTTAGGAAGCCCCTCCCTAACGGGTGGAATGGGCGGGGGATGGAACTCTGGCTTGACAGCCTCCCCGATCTTCTCAACGCGGAGATCGTCGCTGTGAGCTATTCCGATGTTGTAACCGGTTTTCTGCTTTATAACGAGGTGCCACTCGTCGGAGTTCTCGACGCGAGGCAGGAGTATACCTTCGTAGGTATCACTGCCCTTGTTTATCCTGACGACGTCTCCGACGCCGACCTTGGCGCGGGTGAGGAGCTCCCTGAGTTTCCCTCTGTAACCGGGGAGAGTCTCGGCAGCCATCTAGAATCAGGGATTTCTACCGTTGCCCCGGGTATTAAGAGATGCGGGTCAGAGTGACTTGGAGACGTAGACGCCATCCTTATCATAGCCGAGGCGGGCGTAGTACTGTTTCGTCCCGAGAGCGCTCATAACTAGCATTTTTCGCATGTCGTAACGCTCCCTTGCCGTCTTCTCAGCCTCCACCATCAATGCCTCGCCCCAGCCCTTGTGCTGCCAAGCGTCACCCCGACGCTCCCCCACGGGGACCATGCGACCGTAGACGTGAAGCTCCCGGATCAATCCGGTGTGGGAGTCTATTTCGGGGCGAGTCGGTTCATGAGGTATTCTGAGCCTGACGAAACCTACGAGGGCATCGGCCTCTTTGTCTTCAACCTGTATGAAGTCTTCTGTCCCCTCCGACGCCTGGTAATCGATGTGAGTAATCTTTAGCCTGCCCGGGTCAACCTTCTTAGAAGAGTGGCCAGCCTCCCTGCAGCGTATGCACCTGCATCGTCCACCCCGCACCGTTAAGCAGTTCTCTGCGAGCTGCCTGAGGTTGCTCATATCGACACCCGCATCGATGCGTGGGAGGGGTATGTCTCGTTGGACCCGCATGATTCGGACCCATGGTGGCGTAAGCTCCATGACCTTGGAGACGAGCTCCGCTGCATCCCCCGTCGTGAGAGGCGTGTACTCGCCTCTCCTCCACCAGTCATAGAGACGCGTTCCCTTCACAACAAGCGTTGGGTAGATCTTGAGCATGTCCGGCTTGAAACGGGGGTCCTCGAAGACTGTTTTGAACCCCTCAAGATCCCTCGCGTAGCTTGAGCCGGGTAGGCCGGGCATCATGTGGTAGCAGATCTTGAGGGCTGAGTCCTTTAGACGCTTCGTCGCATCGACGACGTCTTGAACAGTGTGGCCTCTACCTACTCTCTGGTAGACGTCGTCGTAGACGTTTTGGACGCCGAGTTCGACGCGTGTGACGCCGAGTTCGAGCATTCCGTCGATGTCCTTCTCTTTAACACAGTCTGGGCGTGTCTCGACGGTTATCCCGACGTTCCTGATGCCCGCCTTCTCAGCGTTGAACTTCGCCTCGACAAGGTTAGGGGATAAAATATCGTTGAGGGCGTCGAGGCACCCCTTGACGAAGCCCTCCTGGTACGGGCGTGGAGAGGCAGGGAATGTGCCGCCCATGATTATTAGATCAACTTTGTCGACAACGTGTCCGATAGTCTCAAGCTGCTTGATACGCGCCTTTACCTGCCTGTAAGGATCGTACTCATTCTGAGCGCCCCTCATGGCTGCGGGCTCGTAGCCTGTGTAGCTCTGAGGGCTGTCCTCCTCTGGGCCTCCTGGACAGTAAGCGCAGCGCCCATGAGGGCATGGGTACGGCGCAGTCATAACGGCAACGACGCTCACCCCGCTTAAGGCGCGTGCTTCCTTCCTCCTGAGGACTGGGAGAAGTAGCTCCGCCTCCTTTTCGGTTAGTGTGGCAAGTATCTCTGAGTTACGAGGTATCCTAGGTAACCCGTTGTAGCGAGCCACATCTATCTTTATCTTGTCTAAGTCAGCCCTAGAGGGGACGTCTATCTGAAGAAGCTTCTCTACGATCTCTCTGAGGGCGCGATCCAAAACCGAGTCCAACTAGGTCAGAAGAGGCCTAAAAGCGCTGCCCGCGACCGCCGCGACGGTCGTCACGTGGCGCGTGGACGACTCTCTTGATGTAGTTACTCCTCGTCTTCCTCTTGGGTGCGAGGTGGGTCCTCGGCTGGGGCTCGATCTTAGGTGTCTGTGCCCTTACCTTACCCGCCTTTGTCAGCGATCCGTGCGTTGGCATAGATTACCGCCGTCTTCTGGGAGGGCGTCAGTCTATAAACCTTTCTAGGGTCTGAACGCGGTGTCGTGCCCTGGTATCACTAGGACTGGCTTGTACGCCGCGACCTTCTTCAGACTATCAACAGCAGTGGTCCCACTGATGTTCTTCGTCACCACCATCGGCTCCCTGAACTCAAGGTAATCCTCCTTCACTATCGCAGCGTCCCCTATACAAGCGACGAGGCCCTCGCCAGTCTCTATGAGGGCCGATATGCTCCCCGGTGTGTGACCGAATGTCTCGATGAGGCGGATGTTATTCGTCAGCTTCTTATCCCCCCTGAACCTCTTCACGTCGAGGATGTCGATGAAGGCAGCCCTCCACTCTGGCCAGTAGAGCTCGGCGGCGTATTCGTACTCCTTCTCGTGGATAATGAGAGGCTTGCCCCGCCACATGTAGTTAGCCTCGGTGTGGTCATAGTGGCAGTGGGTATTGACGACGATATCTACATCGGTAGGCTTGAGGCCGAACTCGGCGAGTCTCTTAGGTAGGCATCCATAACGACCTAGTTGGATGATGCCCGGGTCGATGAGGATGTTCTTCCCATCGTCCCTGACGAGGATAGTGTTTGTTGATCCAAGGTTGAACGTGATCCCGTTGAATGTTTGACCTATAGCGGGGTGTGGCATCGGTGTCAGCGGCCACCTGAAGGTCAACATTGGGTGTCCTTCGCGGACCCCGAGACTCATGTAGAAACACTCGAAGAGGACGTCTACCTTCGCTTTATCGCTAGACATAGATCGATGATAGTTTAGGGGTAGAAAACGGTTTCTTCAATGGTCGACCCTTATCATCCGACCCGAAGCATCCATTCGCTTCTTCCCGAAGTCGAAGGCGACCTCCCGCAGCTTGGCAGAGTCGAATACTGGGCCATCTCTGCATACCCTGTAAGGACCTATTGCGCAGCTCCCGCAAAGTCCTACGGCACATTTACAGAGTCGTTCAAGGCTCGCCTGTACCGATATACCTAGCCTGTCCGCATCGGCCCATATTTTCACAGCCATCAACTCTGGGCCACAGATATAGACATTGTCGAATCCGCCCTTAGTCAAGATATTACCTGCGTAGTTTGATGCGTGGCCAGTGAACCCCTCGGAGCCATCGTCTGTTGAGATGATTAAGCCGAGGCCTAGGAGCTTAGACAGCCTCTCTTTGAAAAGCAGTTGGTCCCTGCTACGAGCGCCTATGATAAAGGTGGGTTTGACGCCCTTAGCGACCATATCCTCTGCGAGTGGGGTGAGGGACGCTATACCGGTCCCGCCCCCTACGAGTAAAGGATGCTTCCCCTTGATGGTGTAGCCATTACCGAGTGGGCCACGTAGTCCAATCTTGTCTCCCTTCTTAAGCTGGGAGAGAGCCCGCGTGGCGTCACCGACTACCCTGATGGAGATGCTGGATGGATCGCTGATGGTTGAGAGACTCATTGGTATCTCGTCGACGCCGGGGAGCCAGACCATGAAGTATTGCCCAGGGCGTGCTTCTCCGATACTTGGGAAGTAGATAGTGGCTATGTCAGGGGTCTCCTGCACCACACGCTCTACCTTGACCACTTTCATACTTTCACTTCCTGTGGGCCAGCCCCACAACCTCTTTAACTGAGCCAAACCTGTTCTCCCTAAGATATTTAGAGAC
>JBGPRA010000061.1:0-12072 GCA_041489375.1 Bathyarchaeia archaeon
AGTGACATAGTCCTTGTGATGTCGGAAGCCTCCTTGGAAGCTGTGGGGGATGTGAAGGAGCTCGTGAACTAGGACCCTGTCCTGGCCCTCTTTGCTGAGGGAATCGAATTGCTCCGAGATGACCTCGATGATGTATGTAGCGTCGATTTTCATGGCTAGTTGCCAGATTCTACCTAGTCCATGGATGCGAGCTATGGTCCTTCTTGATTGGCTTCCCCTGCTCCTTACACAGTAGACGTTTCCCGCCCTAACGTGGTCGAACATGAGGAGGTCGATTATTTCGTCAACTCTATTCTTGATATCATCAGCGGGAAAGTATTCGATCAAGACTCAACCGTTTTCTGCTTGGTCTCACCGGTATTCAACGTTTCCGGGAGCTTCTTTATGCCCTGAATGAGGGGTGGAGCGATGACTGCGAAAATTACGGTGTTAGTGATGGTATGGATGATTGGTGGCCATGGATAATAGAGTGGAATAAATGTCAGGTATATCGCCTGGATGGGATCGGAGAAGGCGGGGTAGGCGAGGGCGAATCCGAGGCTTGAGACTAGGTCATATGTTAGTGTAAGGGCGAAACCAATAATCGCAAGGCTGAGGCTGAACCTTCCCCAGCCAGCTGGTTTAAGGATCTTGGACGATAGAGTTCCAGCTAGACCGAAGAGAGCGCCCAGTGCTACCATGACTATGAGAAGTATCGGGGAGATAGTGTATAGCCATGCGGCTGGGTGGGCAAACGGGTATGGAACGAGCATGTAGATACTAAGACTGATGATGCCTACACTGACACCGACGAGGGAGCCGAAGCAGAACCCGGATATGAAGATAAGCACCGTCATGAACTCAAATACGCCGGGGAGGCTAGAGATGGCGAGACCCTTACTATAAGCGATAGCGATGGAGAGGGCTGACATCACAGCAATTAACGATACCTGCCTCGCATTCATGATAGCTGGATTATCCATCCAGCAATTTATATGTTACCCAAAACTTAAGCAGTGAAACCCACTTGGTTGATCTGAGATGAGCTTCAAGCTCCTTCTGAGGCGTGTCTCGGAGAAGGTCTCCCCGGGAAGGTCCCCTTCCTATAGCGAGGCGCAGGTATTAAGAGCTCTTGAACTGTCCTCGGGAAATGGAATCGGGAGAGCTTCCCTCGGCACTAGACTTGGAATCGGAGAGGGGGTTGTGAGGACCCTTACTAAACACCTGGTAACAGAAGGGCTTATTGAAAGATCAAATCGAGGAATAACAATTTCAAAGAAGGGGCGGAAACTCCTAACAGAGATCCACTCACTAATACCGAACGGAGTTGAGGTGCCCGTGACAAATGATGTCTTAGGAGAACATAGCTACGCTGTTCTAGTCAAAGGAGTAGCGGAGAAGGTGCGATTTGGGGTTGAGCAGAGGGATGCTGCACTGCTTGCTGGGGCGATGGGAGCGACCACGATTGTGTTCAAGGGGAGAAGTGCGGTCATGCCCGGGATGGATAGGGAGCCGTCGCCGTCGCTACTTGCCTTTCTTATCGAGGGTATGAGGCCGGCTGAGGAAGATGTCGTCATCTTAGGGACTGGAGACACGTTAATTGAGGCACAAATAGGTGCGTACTCCGCTGCCCTCACCCTCGTCTAGTCCTCTACCTTGTCCGACTCCTTGATCTGGGTTATGAAGAGGACACCGAGAAGGACCAAGCTTACTGAGAGGATCACCCAAGGGAGAGAAGAATTGAACCTATAGACGTAGCCACTAAGGAGACTCCCCGCCGTCATACTCAGCATCGCTATCACACCGGTTCCCCATGCACTACCCATGAACCAAACACCACCCCCACCGAGGGCGGCTATCATCCTCCCCCTCTTCTCTCTGGGAACCATATCCATGAACATAGCCTGGAAACTGGGATTAAGGAAGGTATTCGGCAGCATTGTCAGGATACCTAGAGCGAGGACCTGCCAGAAGCTCGTAGCGTAGAGGAAAAGATAGACAGGGACCGCACCAAGGATGAGGCAGATACCAGCGACGAGTCGTTTACTGTGACGATCTACAAACCCGCCAGCGGGGAGGCTGAGGGTGACGTTAATAGCCCCATTCACGAGGAGGATCACACCCCAATCTCCAGAAGAGAGACCGATAGTCTCCTTGGCACGT
This sequence comes from Bathyarchaeia archaeon, assembly GCA_041489375.1. Taxonomy (GTDB): domain Archaea; phylum Thermoproteota; class Bathyarchaeia; order TCS64; family TCS64; genus UBA8941. Next base: position 2,143 of record JBGPRA010000061.1, read on the forward strand.
ATGATCCAGAAGGGCGAGACGAGACTCACGGCGAAAGTGCAACTCGAGATAAGCAAGCTGAGCACGATCAGCCGCCTCGGCGCCTCTCTCACCATTTTCACGATATCTCCGTACGACCTCCAAATAAGGCGCGGGACTGAACCTAAGGTTATTTTTAGGCCCTCCCTCGGCTGCAGAGTCTCCTTTAAGAACTTTAGGCGCAGGGTTGCGACAAGCAGTGCGACGAAGAATCCAAGGAGGTAAAGTCCCTTCACCGCCGGTTTAACGCCAAGGGTATCGATGAGCCAACCCCCGATGATAGGTGAGGCTATACCAAAGGCGCTCGGCACCGCCATGGTCGCTGCAAAGCCAATGCCTCTCCGGTTAGGAGGGAGGGAGTCAGCCATAAGGGCCTGCATAGCAGGCATGTAGAATGTGATGAGACTTTGGGCGAACATTCCGACTCCCACCCAAACCCAGCTATTGGTGAAAACAAAGATCAGGAACGTGAAGCTGTATACATAGGTCATGTAGGCCATCACCTTGATTCGACCCTGATAGTCGGCGATGTATCCGCCGAGTGGGTAAAGGAGTAAGGAAGCGAGGTTCCCGATGGCCATGACCTGTCCTACTGTCTCGTACTCTCCTCCCAAAGCCATGATGTAGAGGGCAAGGAATGGCCAGATGATGTCGATAGAGACGCGCCAGAGAATACTGCAGATGGTGAGAGTGAGGATATTTCCCTTCATGAAACTGAGAGAACCTGCCAAGCTCCTCACCTGCCTGCTTCTTTGCTAGTCATACCGCGCTCCTTTAAATGTGGTGGATTGGGGGGGTTAACCTCAAATTGTGTCAAGCTTCACAATACTCATGCTCCACTTCGCCTATGGCTCGAATCTATCCGCCAAGTTCCTTCGGCAACTCTGCCCCACAGCGGTCTTCCAAATGAAAGCGGAGTTACCCAACTTTAGGATAACTTTCCCATTCTACAGCCAGAAGAGGCAGGGGGGCATAAGTAGCATCATCCCAGCGCCAGGGGAGATCGTTCGAGGAGTTCTATACGAAGTCACCCAACAGGAGATGGAGGAGAAGGACGTCGCGGAGAGCGTGCCCCAGGGATTATACGTGAGGGAAACGTACCTCGTCCTCGGTGAAGATAGAAGGTGGCACAGTGCAGACCTTTACCGCTGCGCCAAACCAACCGGCCCCTACACTCCGGCGAGGAGTTACGTAGAACTCATGCTCGAAGGAGCGGAGGAGCATCAACTCGATCCCAACTATATTAAGGAGCTCCGCTGGCTCATAGCTTCTCTAAACTAGGATCCCTTATCCACGGCATGTGCCACTGATACCTATTGATATAAGGTTGATAGGTATCCTTCGGGACATTGACTTTACTACTTGCATTATTCTCAATTAGGGGAGCATGGGTATGGCTGAAGGCTTCTTAGTCGTAGTTGCGCTTGGAGACAGCCTTACCGCTGGGTACAGGACCCTTGATCCCTACGCTATCGATCCGAGGGTACCCTACCCCGCTCAACTTGAGATCCTAATCAGGAATAGACTCAAAGGGCATAGGCAGGCATTCGTCATCAATGCAGGTATAAATGGAGACACTACGGATGGGATACTTTGGAGGTTTAGACAAACGGTTGATATTGAAAAACCAGAAATCGTTGTTATATGGGGAGGTATAAACGACCTCGGCGCTGACAATGACCCGGAACAAGTCATGGAGAATCTTACAAAGCTTTATTCTCTATGTGGAGAGATCGGAGCGACGCCTGTGGCCTGTACCCTCACACCTACCAGACGCACAAGTCTGAATATAAGATGTCTAAACGAATTGATCAGGGTACACGCCTCGGAGAAGGATCTGGTCCTTGCCGACCTCTTCTCTGGACTTGTAGACATGGAGGGTAACCTCAGGCAGGAGTACTCGGACGATGGTGTCCATCTTACCCAAGCGGGTTACTGGAGAGTCGCTGAGATCGTCCTTGATTCCCTCGTTCCGCTCATCGAGAGATGGAGCTCCGACCAGTAGCATTTATAATATAGAGCCTTACTAATCTGCTGAGGTTTCAGAATTGACGAAGAAGAGGAGCAGCGGAGGTCGCAGTAAGGGTAGCAAGGGGAGCTCTGGGACGGTGCAGTGCAGCATCTGTGGGGCTCAAGTGCCCCGCGACAAGGCGAAGAGGCAAACTCGTTATACGAGCCTCGTAGACTCCCGGCTCCTTAAAGAGCTCCAAACACAGGGCTCTACCATTCAGCGCACAAAAGTGACGAAGTATTACTGCATCAGCTGTGCTGTACATCGTGGTGTCGTTAAGGTGCGTGGTAAGGATGAGCGTAAATTCGTACCAAAGCGCCGTAGAATGAGATCAAACGCCTAACTTTTTTTTCAAGATAACTATTTAGTGAGTCTCTTCTACTTTCTAGAATTCTTCTGAAAGTGTATCATCCTCTGTATTACGGTTAGATGGGAGAGTACCGCGAGTATTATGACTCCGTAGTTGAGTGCATCAAACCAGAAGACCGCAGCGAACGTGACAGCAGCCAGAATAAGCATCCTCTCCGCCCGTTCTGCGAAGCCGACACCCGCCATGGTTACACCCGCTGCCTCAGCCCGGGAACGTGTGTAACTAACCATGAGCGAGCCAATGAGGGCAGCGAATCCATAAAGGGGGTTACAGAGCCCACCGAGGGTGATGCCGGATAAGACTAAAGCGTCCGCGTAGCGGTCGGATACCGAGTCAAAAAAACCGCCGAAGGAAGTCACCTTTCCAGTGGTTCTGGCTATCACTCCATCAATGGCATCGAAGAACCCTGAGAGAAGTACCAACACCCCCGCAGCTGGCAGTAGGATCGGCGAAGACGCCCAGTTATAGTAGCACAAAGCTGAAGCGAAGGAGACTATGAGGCCTAGGACTGTTATTGCGTTTGGTGTGACCCCAGCGTCCGTTAACGGCTTGACACCAACGGACACAACCTCCTCAAACTTCTTCTTCAGCTTACTGGAGACCAAACCGCTGAGAGATATGGGAGAGCTGGTATAAGTCTATGCCTCGCGGGGAGGAACCAAAATTCTTTGTAATAAACATGTTAATTATCCATTCATGTCAAAAGAAAGTTGATATACTAAGGCACATCGGGTATCATTATTAACCAGTTTACCCGCTTGGAGCAGTGAGCTCGTTGAAGGAAGCCTACATGGTCGATGACCCCCTCGATAAGGGGAAGATAGAAGTCGTCAGATACAGCGACACTGTAAAAGGCGTAGAGCCTCGCCGAGGCAAAGTGAGAGATGTCTACGACCTCGGAAAAGAGATGCTTATAGTTACAACCGACAGGATAAGCGCCTACGACGTCGTCTTCCCCACCCTCATTCCCCATAAGGGTGAGAGCATCAACCGCCTCGCTGAGTTCTGGTTCAGCAAGACAAAGAAAGTCATACCGAATCACTTCATCAAGGTGGAGGATGAGCGCTCAATGCGGGTACGAAAAGCGAGGAGAATAGACATCGAGTTCGTTTGCCGCTCCTACCTCTACGGCTCCGCGTGGCGCGCATACAGGGATGGGGCGAGGACCGTGAGCGGCGTTAAGCTCCCCGACGGCCTCGCGATGGCGGAGAAGCTCCCCGAGGTCATACTCACCCCAACGACGAAGGCGGAAGCAGGGCACGATGTAGAGATCAGTGGAAGGGAAGCCATATCCCAAAAGCTCGTTACTAAGGACGAGTGGGGTGAACTGGAGGAGGCAACGCTCAAGTTATTTACTGCTTATCAGAACCATGCCAAGAGTTGTGGCTTCATTATTCCCGACTTCAAGCTAGAGTTCGGATGCCTAGATGGGGAACTGATCCAGATAGATGAGCCTCCAAGCCACGACTCTGCCCGCTTCTGGGCTGAGAAGTTCTATGAGCCTGGAAAACCCCAAGAAGCCCACTGCCTCGACAAGGAGTTCCTACGTGCATATCTTCGCGAGGTCGGTTACATGGGGGATGGCCCTGCTCCCGATATACCATACTCTGTTGTCAAACAAGTCTCGATGCGGTGTGTCGCTAGCTACGAGGTTCTATGTGGGAAGAAGACTCTCTCCGACTTTACTTTAAAGAATGTTACTCAAGTGATGAAAGAACTCAGGTGAGTTTAGCCTAGAAATATGGTGTATTCAACTCTCAAATTACGGATGGAGTAGTCTCCAAAACGTTTAGTCCACTTAGGTTTCTTGAATTCCTCGGTAGGTGTTAAGGGCCGTCTTAGCTATTCTGTAGGCGAGCATCGTCCTATATACCCATGACTCTGGGTTAGACTCGTAGTATTTCTTCACATCAACTCTCTCGCCATCTTGGAGTGTCATTTCATGTCTCTTGAGGCGGGTCTCCCACTCAAGCCCCTCTGCCTCTACATAGCTTATTTCAACACCTGCAGTGAGAAGCAGAGTCGGCCATTCCGAGTCGGAGTCGAAATAACTACCCTTTGAACTCTTTAGAATGATTTCCGTGGCCTCCTGTGACACGCCACGGGAAGCCGCGGTTATGTCGACGTCTTTCCCATAAATCAGTGAAAAGACTTTGTTTGCAAGAGCCTCGGTCTCCGTCTGGTTTCGAGGGTGGGTACTGAACGCTCTACCCGTCCTACCAATGATTAGGAACTTATGTGAAGGGATGAAATTCGTGATCTCCTTTAGCTCCTCAGGGTAGTGCTTTGCCCAGTGGAGGAGGCGATCCATGTCTATAATGTGCATAAATTTTGAGCCTGATTCTAGTCCGGCTTTTAAGACCCTTCTTCGGGAATCTGAGATGTACTCAACTCCTACTTTGCTCCTATGGGAGATGAGTGTCCACCCAGTTCCTTGGAGAGCTTCAACGACGCCCATGCTTGTGCCCCTCGTAACGACCACGAGGCGACGTTCGTAAAGCTCATCGAACAGTGATGCATGTTCTTTGAGATGTTCGATGCTCCATCCACTGGAATCGTGAAGTGTTGCGACGAGGGTAACGTTGGGCATGGATTAGGAGATGTAGTTGAGCTTAATCATATCTACGCCGATTAGCTGAAGAAGATTAGAACGAAGCCAATTAGTGCAATGGCGGTTCCTATGATCCTCCTATTTTTATTGAGGAAATCGACCTCATCGAGTATCTCTTTCATGAAGGGGGCGTCAACTGCGATGATAACTCCTGTTAGAACGAAGAAGATGCCTATCGGGAAGAGAACTATACCCTGGGCTCCCATCGACCATAGTTAATTGGTTCTAGTGATAAATTTTCCCAAGTTAGCAATTCACACTTAGGGTTTATCACGCACGCGATGGTCATCGCTAGAACGTTTCCACGTAGGAACCCTGGGAGGTATAGAAAACTTGAACCCTGCTCGGATAAATGAAAAAGCCCAACTAATATCAGTCCCAATTCCAGGGGACTACTTTCATAAGCTCACTAGCTTGATTCTACCCTATGCAAAAGGTGGCGATCATCATCGGCAGCGACTCCGACAAGGAACTTAGCGATGCCGCTTCCACGATCCTGAAAGAATTCGGTGTAGAACATTATCAGAGGACCCTCTCAGCTCACAGGAACCCAAAGGCGCTAACCCAGTTCGTAAATGATACCGATGCACAAGTCTTCATCTGTATCGCTGGGCTGGCTGCTGCCCTTCCGGGAGCAGTCGCTGCCCTAACAATTAAACCAGTCATAGGCGTCCCAAAAGAGGTAAAACTCGGTGGAATAGATGCCCTCCTCAGTATCGTACAGATGCCCACTGGCGTTCCGGTCGCTACAGTAGGCATCGATGGGGCTAAGAACGCTGCCCTCCTAGCTGTCGAGATACTAGCCCTCTCGGATACGAAACTTAATGAAAGACTCTTGGAATACAGGCGAAAGAGATCTGCAAGCTAGAAAAAGTGCTCAGTAATTCTAACAATTTTTTCGTTATCTATGGTATCGTAAGTTCGGTGCAGCTTAGAAGCGCCTCTCAGTATATCTCACAATGCTCTCGTAGAAGGCACGCCCGTCCCCGTACCTTTTTAGCCCTGCTCGAGTCCACTCCGGCATCAGCCACCCATCATATGACCTCTCAGGGTGGGGCATCAACCCGAGCACCGTCCCCTCAGGGTTGCAGATACCAGCGATGTCGTGGAAGGCGCCATTCGGATTCTCTGGCCAGCACCCCTCTGCGAAGGCCCCATCAGCCCTGACATAGCGCCATACCAGCATGTCCCGGTCGTATAAGCTCCTAAGCATCTCTGCTTCTCCTTCCTTAGGGAAGACGAAGCGCCCCTCCCCATGCGCCACGGGACAAGCGATGACCTGACCCGGATTGAGGTACTCCATCATACCGCAGTTCCCACGGCTTACATATTTCATCCTGATCCATCGATTCTGATAACCGTGGCTGCTGTTCGCTAGTGCTGCTTGAGGGTATTTTGACTTTCCCTCAAAGGCAGGTAGAAAACCTAACTCGACGAGCTGTTGGAAACCATTGCAGACACCAAGCACAGGCCGACCCTCGTCAACGAACCTCTCCAGCTCAGGCCCTATTCTATATTCGCACTCCTTCGCCCAGATGGCGCCGCTACGCACATAGTCACCGTAGCTAAAGCCGCCAGGGAAGACTAGGACGTTGTAGTCGAGGAGGTTCTTTTTCTTGAAGACTTCCTGGGTATGAATTAGCTCAGCTTGGACGCCGAGGTGACGGAAGGCGCGTACGGTTTCGAGGTCACAGTTCGTGCCGGGTGCCCTCATGAGTAGAACCCGGATATCTTCACGCTTCATCGCTTAACCTCCAGGGGAGTCTTCCACGCCTGAATCGTCTCCTCATTAGCTAAATCTATAATTTTATTACCTACCTTTTTCACACTGAGCCGAGGCTCCTTCATGACGAAGCCTATCCAAGTCATCGTGGAACCCTTCATGAGTTTCTCAAAAGCGTCCGCGTCTCCCTCGTGCACCTCCACTAGGAGTCTACCATTCGACTCGCAGAAGAGTAGATAATCGTCACGCATTTTGTTCACTAGAGGCACCTTTGCCAAGTCGATCTCGAGCCCTAGACCACCCGTGAACGCCATCTCAGCAAACGAGACAGCTAGCCCGCCCTCAGAGACGTCGTGACAACTCTTAACGTATCCTGCATCAATCGCGGCGGTTAACCTTCTATATGCAGTCGAGGTATTTACCGCATCGAGTTTGGGCACCGATGAGCCTAGGTAACCCATCAAATGATAGTACTCTGAGCCGCCTAATTCTGGCGCGGTCTCGCCCACGATGTAGAGCCTATTGCCCGCTTCCTTTAGATCCATGGTGACTACTTTTTCGATGCTTGGCACGATGCCCAAGGCGGTGATTAAAAGCGTCGGCACGACTGGGCCCAATGGTGACTCGTTATAGAGGCTGTCCTTTCCGGAGATGAAGGGCGTCCCGTATGCAATGCCGAAGTCGTAGCACGCTTTACATGCCTCGACGAGGCTACCGATCCTGTCTATATACTCGGGACTACCCCAAGTGAAGTTATCGAGGAGAGCTATCCTCCTTCCGCCGATTGCGACGTTGTTCCTTATAGCCTCGTCGATGACGCTTGCAGCCATCCAATATGGGCTAATCTTGCCGTACCTCGGATTGATACCTGAAGAGATCGATATTCCAACCATCGAGTCGATGAGGGGTTTGATCACCGCGCCGTCACTGGGACCCGCGTTCCAGCCCTGCATGGGCTTCACGACTGTTTGCCCCTTTACCTCCTGGTCATAGCGGCGCACGACCTTCTCCTTGCTCGCTACATTGTAGCTAGCGAGGAGTTTGAGCAGTACATTTCCTAGGTTCTTAGGCTGGTCGAAGACGGGTTCGAGCAGCTTTGGATCGGTCCAATTAGCGGCCCTCGTGGTCTTCGGTGGGTTGAACAGTGACTTGAGGTCGATCTCCGCGACCTTGAAACCCTTGTAGGTGAGTTTCGCCACCCCAGATCCGTTGTATCTACCGATAGTGTTCGCTTCTGTCTGTTCGTCCCTGAATATCTTGAGGACGCGTTCAAGGTTCTCAGGTGGCACTACGAGAAGCATCCTCTCCTGACTTTCAGAGATCCAGATCTCCCAGGGAGCCATCTTCGCAGCTTTGAGTGGTATCTTGTCGAGGTCAACGACGACGCCAAGATCGTATTTGTCTGCGGTCTCGCAAACACCGCAGCTTAAACCACCCCCGCCGATGTCAGTGATGGCGGAACCGAGCCTTAGCTCGCTTATCTGCTGGATCGCCCGCTTCAGCTTCTCCTCTTCTATGGGGTTCGCTATCTGAACAGCTGGACGTGAGACTTGCTCCGACTCCTTCGTCAACTCGGCTGAGGCGAATGTGACGCCGTGGATGCCGTCGAGGCCAGTCTTACCCCCTGCTAAAACACAGTAGTCGCCGGGCTTCGCCCGGTGAAGATACTGATCTTTCCTGAGGACACCGATACAGCCAGCATAGACGACTACGTTGCCTGTATACTCCTCGGCGAAGAGTGTCGCCCCGTTAACCGTTGGTATACCTATGCTGTTACCATAGCTACCTATTCCATCGACTACACCATTGAAGAGGTAGGTCGGGTGCTTCACACCCTCGGGTAATTTTTCCCACGGGTAGTTCAGAGGACCGAAGCAAAGCACGTCGGTGCAGGCTATAGGGTCGGCCCAAACCCCGAGGATGTCTCTGATAACCCCTCCTAGCCCCGTAGCGGCTCCACCAAATGGCTCGATAGCCGAGGGGTGGTTGTGGGTCTCCACCTTGATTGCTACTTTGTAGTCTCCCTCGAGGTCGACGATGCCAGCATTATCCTCGAATATGCTGAAGCACCAAGAAGGTTTCAGCTCCTCAACGACTCGCCTGATATAGGTCTTTAACAACCCATCGACTCTACCACCTGCCGTTTCAACGAAGCCTTTGAAAGTCTTGTGACTACAATGCTCGCTGAAGGTCTGATCATATGTCTGGAGTTCGACGTCCGTCGCTTTCTTTTCGCGGATGAGATAATGGTCCCTGATATATCGAAGCTCCTCGAGGCTTAGGCCTAGTCCGAAATTTTTCCCGATCTCCCTCAGTTCCTCGTCCCCAGCGTTCAGAAGGTCGACCTCAAAGTGCTCGAAGGGCTGTGGGATTCGGTTAATGCGACTCATTTCATCTCACTTATCTCGAAGCGATAATCGTCCTTGGTCGGGTTTGTAAGAAGCCGCCTGCACATCTCATCGAGCAACTTCTCCGACTTCTCCTGGTCAGCAGCCTCGAATGTAACCTCATACGCCTTGCTCGACCGGACATCATTAACAGAGTAGCCCAGCCCCCTAAGGGCATGGGCCGTCGTTTCTCCCTCTGGATCGCTGTATCCAGTCTTCAGGGTGACATAGACGAAGGCCTTGAACTTCATGCCTAAACCATCCTTGGTAGGGCTAAAAGCCCTTGGGATAAATAATCGTGTTAATTATTATAAGCATTTCCGATTAAGATTAACATGAATGCGTCATCAAATTGGTTGTTTTATTACTTGGAGAATTTTAAGAAGAGAAGGAAGTGGGTCAGGGAGCCCGCCCTACGGTTACTTGTTCACCATAAGGATGGTGACGATCAAACCGTAGATAGCGAGACCCTCACCGAGAGCGATGAAGAGCAGAGCCCAGATGGATAGCTCAGGCTTCTCACTCAGCATCTCGGAACCTGCCTTCGCGGCAACCATGATGCAAAGGGCGGCGGCGAAGCCGGCTCCGATCATTGTTAGCGCTCCGGTCAGGAGGGGCCATGCAGTTTCAGGTATCACTCCAGTTTCACCTCCAGCCAATATGATGATCGTAAAGAGTACACTCAAAACGATCATAAAGCCACCAAATGCATTCAGGGCGGCGCCCCAGACGGTGCTCTTCTTCTCGACCTCAGCGGAAGCCCCAACGATTGCTCCTTGGGACATCACGTATGCCGCGCTGACGATGCTA
>JBGPRA010000062.1:0-12067 GCA_041489375.1 Bathyarchaeia archaeon
AGACCCTAGCCCACAGAGTCGCGGAAGAACGCCAACAGGAGCAGATCAAGATCTACAAGGAGATGTATAAGAACACCTCCGAGGAACTCCAGCTTATGGGCGGCGGATCATTCCAGCAGTTCCTAAGCCGCTTCGAACACGCCTTCAGGGAGGACCCCGAGCCACTAAGGCTTGACCACCTCCTAGAAGACGGCAACACACTAGACCTCCCCGACGCCAAACTCACAGTCATATGGACCCCCGGCCACGCCGCCGAGCACATCTGCCTCCACGACGCCGAGAGACGCATACTATTCAGCGGAGACCACGTCCTCCCAAAGATCACAAGCCACGTCAGCCTACACACCTGGGAGAAGCGAGACCCACTCAGCGACTACCTGAAGAGCCTAGACAAGGTCAAAGACCTCCCCATCAACCTCATACTCCCCGGCCACGAGACAAACTTCACAAACCTCCCCACCCGCGTCGCGCAACTCAAACAACACCACCAAGCACGCCTAGAAGAAGTAAGAACAGCCCTACGCAACGGAAAAAGCACAGTCTACGAAATCGCAGGAGCAATACACTGGGACAGCCGCCCCTGGATGCTAATGGACTTCTGGACCAAGAGAATGGCCGCCGCCGAAACCTACGCCCACATCATCCACCTAAAGAACAAAGGCGAGATCAGAGAATCAAACAAAGGCAGCGTACTAAACTACAACCTAACCTAACGCCAAACCTTAACGCCCTTCTCCACGAGATACTGAGCAGCAAGATCAGCGATATCAGGCGCCTTAAACGGAATACGCATCTCCTTAATCTGATCAAGCAAATCCCTATACGTAATCTCCTCACGACCCTTCTTCACATACTGATCAAGGATCGTCTGCGCCACCTCCTCAGCCACACGATACTTCGGACTAAGAGTCCTATAGTGATGCTTCAACGCCGCCGCAATCTCGTCCCCACTAGCACTCTCAAGCGCCCAAATAGTCGGACGCGGCCCACCCTTACTCGACTGAACCTTAGAAACCTTAAGAGCCGGACTGACTAAACCAACCGCCCTAAGCCGCTTAAGAGTCCTATACACAGTCGCCTCAGGCTGACTCAACTCCGTCTGCAACACCCAAGCAGTCGCCGCTCCATGTAAACAAAAGTAGAGAAAAGCCTCAGCCACCGCCGGCGAACTAAATATATTCTCACTAAAATTAAGAAGCTCCTGAATATTCTTCAAAGTAGTAGCGAGATCATTCTTCTCATTAAGCAGCAAAAGCTGACGAAATATCTGAGTATACTTAATGAAGTTAGTCTCCCTAGGCGTAATCCTGCCGACCGATCGACTTTTATCGCCGTTTAACGCATCTCTTAGGGGCACAACTCGAGCCATAATGTAGTCTCCATAACACGCCTAACGTCGGCGAAAGAAGAACTTCCGCGATAAGCTTATAAGATTACTTGTTAACAAGTAAACATGTAAACAAGTCAACAGGTCGTATTGTAAACATGACGCGCAAGACAGTCGCCATCAGAGGCCTCGACACAGGGCTTTACAATGAGGTATTCTCAATGGCGAAAAAGGATGGTAAGCGCGTAAGCGACCTAGTGAACTCAGCGCTGAAGGCTTACATAAATGGGGACTCGACTCCCGAGAAACTGGCTGAGTCAGTTGCCAACGGTATAATGGTTCAGGCGGCGGGGAGCTTCGTTCTCACCGTGGAGGACGATGGTGAAATTACTCTATCGAAGAACGATGTCCTCGACGTAAGCAGGGAAATGGGGCCTTTCAGGATCGAGAGTAGTGGTACGTTGGTCTTCGAGAAGGATGTGGATTCTGAGGCACTCAGGGGGATAGAGAAGATCGTCATCCTCAGTGGCGAGGTGAAGGTGCCGAAGAAGTCGTATCCCCAGTTCCTTATAAAGTGCCAGATCAAGGGTAAGCTCGAGAAGTATTGAGTCTTCTCAGCCTCGTCGGTGTTGAGGATGGCAGCTTCGAAGCCTTCAAGCCAGATCAGTCAACGCTTCTATGTGCGGTTTTGATGGTTGGGGATCGTGTCGAGTCTATACGGCTAGGGAGGATCACCGTGGATGGGCGGGATGCAACGGATGTGCTTTTGAGTATGCTTGTAAATATCCGATGCGACGCCGTGATTCTTGGCGGGGTCTCCTTCGCTGGTTTTAATGTCGTTGACCCTTATAGATTGAATGATGAGTTTGGTGTGCCCGTGATTGTTTACTCGGGTGATAGGCCAGACAGCGCATCGGTTCTCAACGCGTTGAAGACCCACTTCTCGGATTGGGAGGATAGGTGGACACCGATAGCACGGCTCGGGGATGTTTACAGCGTCACCACAAAGACGGGTTCTCCACCCGTGTTCTTCGAGGTCGTCAAGGAGTCCAAGGCTTGGGCTGAGTCGGTTTTGAGGTCCTCAGCTTCCTTGACTAGAATACCAGAACCGGTTAGAGTGGCGGGTATTGTGGCCCGTGGCTTGACTAGAAGCGCTTGAAGTCGAGGTCCAGTGTCTGGTGAGTCTGTAGGTCGAAGATTGTAGCGACGCCTGTTGTGGGCTCAATCTGCATGCGCTTCTGGAAGGGGGTCTGGTCTTGCCATGAGCCAGCAGATACGAGTGTGACACCCTTGTAGCGTTTGGTCTCATTTATGTGAACGTGGCCCATGAGGAAGGCATCGGGTATGTTTCCTATGACGAGTCTATCGGTGCGCTCGGGTGCGATGGGGGTACTCTGACCGTAGCGGGGGGCGAGGTGGCGGCACCTGAATAAAAGTTCCATCGCCTTGATGGGGTGCTGGAACTCGTAGCCGGGTGTGCTGCTGAGTATATCATCCATTCCCTTGCCGTGCTCGATTAGTATCTCGACCCCGTTAAGGTTGAGCCTGCATGGGCTGCCGAGCATCTTTACCCTGGGGTCGTCGTGGAGCTCCTTGGCGTATTCCTTGGGGACTGGGGGCTGGGGCATGCTGTGCCGCGTGGCGTCATGGTTGCCGGGCGTGATGACTATCTCAACGTAGTCGGGAAGCCGCTTGAGTAGTTCCGCGGCTATGTGATATTGTTCGCGTATGTTGGGTACTGTGAGTTCTTCGAGTTGCTCGGGGTAGATGCCAACGCCGTCGACTATGTCCCCTGCTATAATGATATATTTTATGCGGGCTGCGGCGTCTCTGCTCTGGGCTGGGCCGATCTCGAGGTTCATCCAGTCAATGAACTTGTCGAAGAGGTCGGCTCGGAAGTACTTTGAGCCGATGTGGACGTCAGCCAGTAGTGCAGCGTACAAGGGCTCGGCACTGCGTCGAGGGGTGTTGTTTGGGACGTCGGGCCAGATCCAGTCGTTAGCAATAAGTAGGTCGTCGGTATACTTGACGGCGTCGACGGCTATGACTTGATCCTCCAGTAGCTCAAGACCGTGGCGGATAGTTTCATCGTCGCTCGCCATAACACTGATGCTTGAGCGACGGTCTTCGAGCTCTATGAAGAGCTTGTTGCCCCTGGTACGTTTCTCTGCGACGATGCCCGTGGTCTTGAGCTTGGTTTTAACTGGGAGCTTTAACGCCTGCTCTATTGTTATGGCGTCCTTGACGTCTACGCGACGCTTTAGAATAGCTTCGAGTCGATCATAGCGGCTCTGGAAGTATTGAAGGAAACCCTCGGCATTGCTGGCGGGCTGTGCGGGCTCCTCCTCTAGGACCTTGAGAGGTGTGCCCCTGTCCCTGGCAGGGATGGGGCGGTTTTTAATTGGTAAAGGCTCAGGCCTCGGCGTCTCGACCAGGGTGAGCAGGTAGCCTTTGTCGAGGACGAAGAGGGGCTGCGAAGTGGAGTCGGCCTTGAGAACTGCCTTTAGTGCTATATTGTCTGATGTCTCAGTGGGAAGCTCCTTGAGGTAGGCGTAAGCGTCTGGGCTTAACTGATAGCCTGCCTCGATTATTCGTTGTAGGAACTGAGGCATCCGCTGGCTCAAGAAGAGTTGCTCACCCGCGATTTACTTGGCCTTCGATAGATAGTCTTCGCGTGGTGGTGCGAAGGTCTCTATTAGTATGGTCTCACCTTTGCTGGTGTTTACCCAATCATGGATCTCACCGCCTGGGATGTACCAGCTCGCGCCGGGGACGGTCTTGAACTTCTTGCCGCCGGAAGTGAGTAACCCCTCTCCCTTGATGCAGGTTCCTATCTGGTCGTGGGGGTGCTTATGGTCGGGGACTATTGAGCCGGGTTGGGCGATGATATGAGTGAGCATGACTTTTTCGCTGCTGCCGAGGATTATGATCTCGACGCCTTTTGTGGGGCTCATTCTCGGTGCTTTATCTACGCTGTTGGTCTTCATTGTTACTTTGGTGAGTTGAAGACCTATAAAGACTCCCCGATGAACCCGTATGATCATAACTCATGTGCGTGATTCGGCGCATTCACGCCATAGATTGTGATTTGGAATAGGGGGTTTTGTAACGATCAGTAAAAAATTACGTTTTTTCTCGGGTCTTTAAGAAGGCTGGTAGATTTCTAACCGACTGTTTACTATAACGTCGGTCTCTGATCTAGCTGTTGCTGTATGATGTCGCGTATCTCCTTGCGGATGCTGTATCGATAAGGCATAGCATTCGTGCTTCTGTCTACGAAGCCTGATTCGTAAAGTTTTTTGAGCATTCTGGCGGTGTGTTCTCGTGTGGTACCTATATGGTTCTTGATCTCTGGCACGGTGCCTTCACCTAACTCGGCTATCTTTTTGAGGGCGGTAAGTTCGGTTTCTGTTAGTTGGGAGAGGATGTTGCCCTGCTGAACTGGGATTGGCGCCATCACGTCCTGGCGGACTACGACGCGTTGTTTCGGTGCTAATGCTAGCTTTTGCATCTCTTTCCGGATAGATTCTACCTCTGACTCGGTGGAGTCTACGCGGTTCTGAAGGCTTTTCACAGCCTCGAGCCCCTTTAATATGGCCTCCTTCGCCTCACCACTGTTTCTGAGGGCTTCGGATGCTACCACCTTCGCCTGGGTGACCTCGTTCTCAGTCTTTACTATGTCCTGCTGGAGACGATTGACCTGTCGCGTAAAACCGAAGGTGATGTTGCGGACGGATTCTTTGGCACCCTCATACTCTGATGTGGCTTCCTGTATCTTGCGGTAGAAGATGATAGAAGCAACTACGGTGACTAGTAAAAGGGCGGCAGTTGTGATTGTTAGCTCCAAGGTATCGCCGTCTGATGCTCCTGCGTGAAATATTGTTTGTCTGGCTTTTTATCCTTTGGTTGCTCTCACCCCGTGAGGGTGTTAGAAACTCATCATTTAATAATCGTCTTACCTCATAGCTGTGAATCGGCTTGGGTTCACCGGGTAGCGTCGAGGCCGAGGTCCATGTGACCGGTAGAGTGCAGGGCGTGGGCTTCCGCCCCTTCATCTACCGTTTGGCGGTCCGCTATAGGCTCAGAGGCTATGTAATAAACCTCGGAGACGCCGGCGTCGAGGCAGCCGTCGAAGGCACAGAGGAGAACATTGAGTCCTTCGTAAAATCCATCCAAGCTGAGTCACCCCCCGTATCCGAGATTACCAAAATCCACTTCGTTTACAGACCATATCGTAACAGGTTCAAGGAATTCGTAATTGACAGGAGTAAGAATGGTAAACAGGTTGCCTCTGGGATTTTCCCACCAGACATCGGGATCTGCCCCGAGTGTCTCATGGATATGGAGGATCCCAACGGGCGATGGTTTGAGTACCCATTCACAGCGTGTGCCTGGTGTGGTCCCCGGTTCACAGGGGTCAGATCCCTACCCTATGACCGTGAGAGGACCCATATGGATGAGTTCCCTATGTGCAAGGCTTGCGAAGGCGATTACAAAAACCCACTCGATAGACGCTTCGACGCCCAGGGTATAACATGCAGCAGTTGTGGTCCGAGAATGAGCCTCTACGACGCATCCGGAGAGGAGATCAGGGCTAGAGATGTCTTCACAGAAGCAGCCAGACTATTAAATGAGGGAAGCATCGTCGCGGTCAAGGGCATCGGTGGGTTCCACTTATCGGCCCTCGCAACCGATGATGACTCCATCGCTAAGCTTCGGGCCCGAAAAAACAGGCCGTATCAGCCATTTGCTCTTATAGCACCAGATCTTTCTACTGTAAAGAGCTTCGCGACGCCAGATATATTCGAATCTAGAGCCCTAATGTCGTGGCAGAAGCCGATTGTGCTAGTAAAGACGAGGAGAGGAATTATCTCCGATCTAATCGCACCTGGGCTGAACAGAGTCGGGGTAATGCTGCCATACACAGGTATCCAAGTGATGCTTTTCAAGAGACTAATGGCACCAGCACTTGTTATGACGAGTGGTAACATAGCTGGACTGCCCATGGCGATTAACAACGAAGCTGCCCTGAGTGAGCTCCGTAACATAGCAGACTACTTTCTCCTCCATAACAGAAAGATCGTGAACAGGTGTGACGACTCACTTGTACGCATAAATGATGGACAAGTAGCTTTTATACGAAGATCACGCGGGTATGTGCCAGATCCCATCGATATACCCTTAAAAAAAGGTGTATCATTCGCCGTCGGGACTGAGCAGAGCAATGCAGCGGCTGTTACCTTAGACGGGAAATGCTATCAGACTCAGTATCTTGGTGATACAATCAATCTTGAGACCCTCGACTACGAAAAAAATGCGATCTATGGAATGCGTGACCTCCTCAAAATCACATGTAACCCAGATGTGATAGCCTGTGACCAGCACCCTAGCTATATGACATCACAGCTGGCCGAGGTGATATCACAGGAGACGGGTTCACAAATCGCGAAATCACAGCATCATCACGCTCATACAGTGTCAGTCTGCGCTGAGAACAAGATAAAACCCGATGAATACGTCGTTGGGATCGCATTAGATGGAGCAGGTTATGGTTCAGATGGTGCCATTTGGGGTGGCGAAGTACTAATTTCTTCATATTTTAGCTTTAAAAGGGTTGGTCATCTTGAATATTT
The DNA here is from genome assembly GCA_041489375.1 of Bathyarchaeia archaeon. GTDB lineage: Archaea > Thermoproteota > Bathyarchaeia > TCS64 > TCS64 > UBA8941. Next base: position 6,961 of record JBGPRA010000062.1, read on the forward strand.
GCCTATGCCTGGAGGTGATCTATGTGCCCTCTATCCTTTTAGAATGTTGATCTCAGGGCTCAGCACTGTTCTAAGTGATGATGAAATACGTGATATCACAGAATATCACATAGAAGAAGCGTTACCTAAAGGTCACAGAGAATTCGAAATAATTTTAAAGCAATCGAGAAATTCGAAGGTCTTAAAAACGTCAAGTTCAGGTAGACTTCTCGACTCTGTTGCGTCCTTATTGGGCTTAACTTATATTAGGACATACGAGGGGGAGCCAGCTATGAGACTGGAGTCTCTATCAGAATTAGGTAACGCGAATCATATCAATTACGAACCTGAAATTATAAATAATAAAGAAAAATACGAGCTTAAAACACAAAATATGTTAAAATATCTCATAGAACATAAAAACATCTTTAAAAAAGAGGATATGGCAGCTTTTGTACATAAATATTTAGCCATTGGGATATCTACAATTGCTATAAATGTGGCTAAAGAAGAGGGGATCAATACAATTTCTCTTTCAGGTGGCGTATTCGTTAATAAATCTATATCACATGAAATTATTCAAAACATAGAAAGTCAAGGATTAAAAGTTATAACTAACAATAAAATACCTGTAGGGGATGGAGGTACAGCTCTAGGCCAATCTTGTATTGCCTTAGCTTCTGTGATTTGATGTGATATCACACTAACTTAAGCTTCGTTGGACGTGACAGTGCTTTTATTCCGATTATCAATTCCTCCTCGATCCGCCTGTAAATTGAACGCGAGCGACTCGTCTCAGATTTTTCTATAGTCGTGAGGTATTCTCTCAATTTTTCAGCTAGATTTTCATACTCTTCGAAGAGTTTGGAATCATAGACACCAACGTAGCTAAGTAATACCATAGTGAAAATTGAAGATATCACACGACGTCTGGCTTGACTTAAAGTACGGCTAAATGAGCCCCTACTGACTTTCTGTGCTCTAAATTGAGCTTTTTCTTTAAATGGTACTTTTTCATCAGACATTACGTCAATTAATAAGTCAATCATAAGCGTTTCAAACTGAATTTCCGTTAAATTGCTATTTTTTAATAATAAGTCAGTTATCGGGTCTTGAAAGGTTTTTTGAATCATATTTTGGGTTTCTTCTATTGATTTCATATCCTTAACCTCTGTTTAATATTTATACTATTAATAGAGCCATTGTATACAAAACTGTATGCTATATTAAGCTTTTAATTATGTTAGTTGTATCCTCAAAAAACAAAGAAAACTAATAACTTTGTCTTACATATGAACGATTCAATTCAAATATAATGTATATAAACAATAATTAGCTAAAATATCCATAAAGAAATGGTTTAATCCAACAAAGGTCCCCAAAGATACATGCTTACCGTAGATCAGTTAAAAATAGACCCCGTGAACACTTGTGAAAAGATAATAGAATATATCAGAAACATGATTAAAACCGCGCATACTAAGAGTGTAGTAGTAGCCGTAAGTGGGGGAGTAGACTCTTCTGTTGCTCTAATGTTCACCGTAAAAGCTCTAGGACCAAGAAACGTCATGGCATTAACCCTTCCGGAGCATGATATCACGCCTAAAACTGATGTCGACGATGTGATGCGTTTCTGTGCGGTACTCGGGGTCACATGTGAGCATATAGAAATCACACCCATATTACAAGTGATGCGTGAAAACATACCTGCCTACGACCCAAGAGACCGATTAGCGTACGGCAACATGAAAGCACGTCTCAGGATGGTACTGACGTACTATTATGCAAACAAAAGCAGCTCCATGGTTATTGGCACATCGAACAAGACAGAACTTTACCTCGGTTACTACACCAAATACGGCGACGGAGGAGTAGACATAATGCCATTAGCGGACCTTTACAAATACCAGGTCAGGGCTCTCGGAAGGCACCTCGGAATCCCCAGAAGCATCACAGAGAAGCCAGCATCAGCGCGCCTTTGGATAGGGCAGAACACCGAGAAAGACCTTGGGCTACCCTATGATAGCCTAGACCTAATAGTCTACGCCTATCTCAAAGGTTGGACGCCTTCCAAGATTGCCTCTGAAATAGGTGTAGACCAGCCCAGTGTGGAAAAGATCATAGCCCGGATAATTGCCAACGAACACAAGCGCCTCCCTCCGGCAATCTTAAGACTAAGATAACCCCTAAGTTTACGCAAAACGGAGATATGTCCATGGGAAGAAGAAGGAAGAAAGAAGAGAAAATTATCAGAAAGACACTACCCGATCTGTTCCTATGCCCCAAATGTGCTAAGAACTCTATAAAGGTCACAATTGACCCCAAGAACAACCTTGCTGGTATACGCTGTAGCGCCTGCGGCCTCCATGGTCGGATAACTATTGAGCCCAACACCGCCCCAGTGGACGCCTACAGTACATACGTCGACAAGTATTACGAGGAGGAGGCAACCCAGAAGGTTGGCTAAACGCGTAGAGCAACTCATTCAAGACAAGATCAAATCGGAGGGCTGCATCCACATGACCCTCCTCGACCCGGAGAAGAAATCTGGATACGACTGTGCCATAATCGCGAAGAATGCTGAAGCGGGGGGCACCACCGCCATTATGGTGGGGGGGAGCACCGTCGCTTCTGGTGTTGATATGGAGGACGCTGTAAAGAGGATAAAGGCCGTAGTCAAGCTCCCGGTAATAATCTTCCCTAATAATCTCGCCAGCCTCACTGGTGCAGCTGACGCTATATGGTTCATGAGCCTCCTCAATAGCTCAAACACTTACTATGTCATTGACAGCCAAGCAATTGGAGCGCCTATGGTGAAGAAGCTTGGACTTGAAGTCATGCCCATGGGCTATATAATCGTGGGTTATGGAGGTGCGGCAGGCTATATCGGTCAAGCGCGGGTTGTTCCCTACGACCGTCCCGAGCTCGCTGTAGCTTATGCATCCGCTGCTGAGCTACTCGGTATGCGCTACATCTATCTCGAAGCGGGATCAGGCGCGCCTCAGCCTGTCCAGCCCCAGATGATAGGCGCGGTACGTAAGTGTTGCAGGAGTACCCTCGTCGTTGGCGGGGGCATTCGAGACGCCAAGGGTGCTATGACAGCGAAGATGGCAGGCGCCCAGATTATAGTGACCGGTACCTTAGTTGAGGAGGAGAGCAAAGTCACTGAGCGGATAGCAGAGATCAGCTCCGCCCTAAAGGCCTAAACCTATTATTCCCGGGTGCACCCTAGTTTTTAGATTTGAGCCAGCTCCAGATGACCCCAGAGTACAAAGCTTACTTCGACGTCTTAGAGGAAAAGCTGGCAAGGCTATACGAGATCGCTGGGGAGGCGAAGAGGAAGGGCCTTGACGCTTCCACGGAGCCTGAACCCCAGATAACCCGTGACATAGCCGAACGCGTAGAAAAGATGCTGGGACCACCTGGTCTAACTGCTCGAATGAGAGAGCTCGAGGGGATGGACCGTAGGGAGATGGCCTTCAAGATAGCAGAGGAGATAACTCTCGGGCGCTTCGGCTCTTTCGAGAAGGAGAAAGCCGCCGATCAGGCAATCAGGACCGCCCTCGCCATCATGACGGAGGGGGTCACCGTTGCTCCTATCGAGGGCCTTCCAAAGATAGTCATAAAGCTGAATCCCGACCGTACTCAGTACCTCAGTCTCTACTTCGCTGGCCCAATACGTCCAGCTGGTGGTACCGCGCAGGCCATGACCCTTGTTGTCGCTGACCATGTTAGGAAGCGCCTCGGATTAGAGCATTTCCAGCCAAGCGAGCAGCAAGTCCAGCGCTTCATTGAGGAGGTCCGCCTCTATGAGCGTACAGTCCGACGTTTCCAGTATCACGTCACTGATGAGGACCTCGAAGTCGCCATCCGTCAGATACCCGTTGAGGCTACGGGAGTCGCCACCGACTCTTACGAGGTTAGCAACTACCGTGACGTACCCGGGATAGAGACAAACAGGCTCCGAGGAGGGGCTCTAATCGTAGTTGTTGATGGGATAGTGGGTAGAGCACGGAAGCTGCACGGGGCCTGTGACAATCTCGGAGTCACCGGGTGGGAATGGCTCCTTAAGATGGGAAGAAAGAAGAAGGGTGAGGGAGAGACAAAGACCGAACCCACCGCCGCCTTTATGGAAGAGATAATTGTTGGCCGCCCCGTCTTCAGCTTCCCCGGCGCTATAGGTGGGTTCCGCCTCCGCTATGGGCGCGCTAGGAACACTGGTCTAGCCGCCTCAGGTGTCCACCCCGCTACCATGATTATACTCAACAAGTTCCTTGCCACCGGAGTTCAGATGCGCACCGAGCTCCCAGGGAAATCCGCTGCTACCTGTCCCGTTGACTCGATAGAGCCACCCGTCGTTAGACTAAAGGATGGCTCAGTAAAGCGCGTCGAAACGGAGGCTGAAGCGGATAGGCTTCTCTCACAGGTGGAAAAGATACTCTTCCTCGGCGACTATCTCTCTAACGCAGGTGACTTCATCCAGAACAACAAGTCGCTTCTGCCAACGGGCTACGATGAGAATCAGTGGGTCCAGGACCTTGGCGCGGCATGCGCTAGGGTAGGCGACGAGGCTGCAATAAGCCTCACGGGGCTGCTCGCTGAGAGGATCAGATATCTTAAGGCTAGTCCCTTACACCGACCAACGGTCGAGGAGGCCATCGCTATAACCGAGATGGGCGTACCAATCCATCCCCGGTGGAACTATCATTGGTCCGTCCTCACGAGGGACGAGCTACTTGCACTCCGAAATACCCTGGCAACGGAGTACAAGCCCCAATCGAGCGAGTTCCCCAACGTTCCAGAGGTTAAAGTGGCGCTGGAGAAGCTCTTGATCCCTCATAGTGTGAAGAATGAGTACCTTGACCTAGGAGAGGAAGCCATTGTGCTTGCGAAGACTCTTGACCTAGCCCAAAGGTACTCCGAGATAAATGGAGAGAAACCTCTTGAGGTTGTAACTGCTCTGGCAGGATTCCCGGTAAGGGAGAAGGTGGGGGTCTTTGTGGGGGCTCGCATGGGTAGACCTGAGAAGGCGAAGGAGCGTAGGATGGCCCCCTACGTCCACAGCCTCTACCCAGTGAGTGAGGCTGGCGGCCCCCAGCGAGACATCCTAAAGGCCGAGAAGGGGAAG
>JBGPRA010000063.1:0-11830 GCA_041489375.1 Bathyarchaeia archaeon
CGACGGCTTTCGTTCCCTGCGAGCCGCAGTCGACGCCCACGTAGAAACCCGTGTGACCCATCGATCAACCCTCCTATCAAGTTGCTAAAGAATTCAAGGGTCACCACAGCCTCCCAAGGCTGATAACTATATTGTACTAGTACTTCAATGGTGTAACCGTTGGCGCGCCACGCCGAGCTTTCTGAACTCAAGCTGCCTGATTTCGGCACCCCTAACCAGGAGCCGACTCTCCCGCCTGAGACCTACCTAGATAGGATTAACAAGCTTCGTGATAAGGCGAGGGAGCGTGGGTATGACTCCTTCGTCGTCTATGGGGACAGGGAACACTACGCCAACATCGCATGGTTAACAGGCTACGACCCGCGCTTTGAGGAGACCCTTCTAATCCTAGATTTAAAGAAGGAGGTAAAGCCCATTCTGGTCGTAGGCAATGAGGGGCTCGGCTATACAGGGATAAGCCCCATAGAGAAAAGGCTAAGGATCACCCTCTACCAGAGTTTTAGTTTAGTCAGCCAACCCCGAGGCGAGAGCAAGTCTCTCAAGAATATCCTGAGTTCAGGCGGGGTCAAACGCGGAGGCAAGGTAGGCGTCGCTGGATGGAAATATTTCACAAATATCGAGGTAGATCATCCAGATACGACGCTCGAGATACCCAGCTACATCGCTGAAACAATCAGGATGATGGCTGGAAAGGGAAACGTCACAAACGCAAACACGCTCCTACTCCACCCCACCGATGGTATCCGCGCCGTAAACGACGTCGACCAGCTTGCATATTTCGAGTATATAGGCACACAAACGAGCCAGGCACTACGCGACGTTCTATTCGGTCTCCGCCCAGGCATGACAGAACACGAGGCTGTCCGCCTAATGCAGCTCAATGGCCTCCCCCTCAGTTGCCACCTAATGCTTAGCACGGGGCCTAGGGCATACATGGGTCTACCGAGTCCCAGTAGCCGGGTTATCGAGCGCGGCGACCCCTTCACAATGGCCTACGGCGCCTGGGGAAGCTTGAACGCCCGAGCGGGCTTTGTCGTCGCGTCGAAGGAAGAACTGCCGAAAACCATCCGTGACTACGTTCCTAGGCTCGTTGCTCCATACTATGAAGCAATAGATTTGTGGTACGAGAAGCTCCGGATAGGCGCCACTGGAGGTGAACTTTGGAAAGCAATCCACGATCGTATAGGCGATCCTTTCTTCGGCGTCAGCCTAAACCCCGGCCACATCACAAGCCTTGAGGAGTGGCTAAGTAGCCCGTCTTACAAGGGATCGAAGGAGAGGCTTGCCTCGGGGATGGCTATTAACGTCGACGTGATCCCTGCGACGGGGACAAGATACTATACGACGAACGTCGAAGACTCTCTTGCACTCGCTGACGTTAAACTTAGGGGAGAGTTCGAGGAAAAGTACCCCGAGGCATGGGCTCGTATCCGAGGCCGCCGTGCCTTTATGACTGAGGAGCTTGGTCTAAGGCTTGCCCCTGAGGTCCTGCCCTTCAGTAACATCCCCGCCTACCTACCTCCATTCATACTATCACCAACCTTCTCTATGCGGATCGCTTCCTAACCATTATCGACTGTTTTTTATCCATGCTGAGACCACTAAAACGGCATGCAGGGCGTGATAGGTGTATATGCACGGGAGGGCGTAGGCAGAAAGAGTCTCTATACCCTCTACGGCGTCCAGCACCGCGGTCAGGAAAGCGCAGGCGTGGCTGCAGCGGGTGACAGAAGTCTTAGAGTCTGGAACGGCACTGGCTTAGTATCCAGGGTTCTCGATGAACGCTACGTTTCATTTAGTCACCCCGACGACTACGTCGTCGTTGGTTCCGCCTCCGGCGAGAGCGTCGCTAATGGTATACCACCGAGGGTCCTCGACATTGAACGATACAAGATTGCCTTGACCCTCGATGGTTTCATCCCAAAGAAGCTGGAACAGTCAAACGAGAAGCTCTTTTTGGATATCCTAGAAACGAAGCTCAAGGGGACAAGCATCATTCCCGCCCTACGTGAGACAATGTGGAGCCTACCTACAGCCTACTATAGCCTCGTCGCCGTCGTCCTCGATAAAAAGGAAGAGAGGAGCACCCTCATCGCGGCCCGCGACCCAAGGGGCGTCAGACCTCTACACGTCGCTAGAACTAAGACGAAGCTTTTCATCGCCTCCGAGTCAGCCCCCATTGATGTCTTGGAGGGGATGGGCGAAGCCTTCGACGATAGGAGGGATGTTGTACCAGGCTCAATGATATACATCAACTCAGAAGGGATCAAGGAGGAGCAGGTTCTAGAACCTCGTCCCGCTCACTGCGCTTTCGAATGGGTCTACTTTGGCCGCCCCGACTCCGTCATGGAGGGGAAGAGCGTTCACGTTGCCCGTAAGAACCTAGGTCATGCCCTGGTTAAGACCCACAATTTAGTGAAGCAATATGGTGTCGAGAAGGGTCCACGTGATGACCTTGCTGTCATACCAGTCCCAGACTCAGGGCGCAGTGTATGTACGGGCGTCGCTGAGGGGCTTAACATCCAAGCTGATGAGGGAATAATAAAGAACGCTTACCTCGGACGCACATACCTGATATACGATCCCGCTTTCCGGAAGACAGCCTCAGACCTCAAGCATAACGTCATACGCGCGACTGTCGGAGGAAAAAAGGTCGCTATCTGTGACGATAGCATAGTCAGGGGGACCGTCAGTGAATCGGTAGCCAAGAGCCTACGAAAGGCAGGAGCGACCGAGGTCGACTTTCTCGTTAGCTACGCTCCCATATTCTACCCCTGTTTCAGCGACCCAGCTGACAAGCCTCTCGCTGCGAAGCCGTTCAAGGGGAAGAGCATTGAGGAGATCGGGCGCCTCGTCGCGGTGGGTCTCCCAAGCATAGACCACGTGCTCTATAACACCCCTGAGAACGTTGTCGACTCAATAGGGCTCCCTCTAGGTAAAATCTGCACCTTTTGCATCACAGGCGTCGATCCCTTCAAAAACGCGAAGATGTGAGCCCCATTTTAAAAGGCGCGTGCGTCGTCAATGCCACCGAAGAACCTTAACCCGCCCAGCAAAAAGTCACAAAAACCATGTTTATTCTGTGTTTAAGGTGTCCGCAGGAGATATAACCGCTGGAGCGCCATGAGGTGACATGGTAGCACCAAGAGCAGTCGCTGTCGTTGGTTTCAAGGCGGCTGGAAAGACGAGGGTCGTTGAAGCCCTCGTCTCGGAGCTGACACGGAGGGGATACCAAGTAGGCACCTTGAAGCATACAGCTGATGATCAGCCTCTCGATAAGGCTGGAACGGATACATGGCGTCACGCTGAAGCGGGAGCTGTCTCTTCAGCGATAATCTCCGATAAACGTACCGCGATCTTCCTGAAACGTGCTATGAACCTCCATAGGACAGCGGACGCCCTTGGAGAGGTCGACTTCATCATCATGGAGGGCTTCAAGACCCTCGACATCGCCCCCCGGATAATAGTGCTGAGGAGACCCGACGAGGTCACGAAGCTCACGACGGGACTAGAGATCGCCGCCGTCGAAATTGACGATATAGCATGTAAGGTTACTGGAATACCAACTTTACGTCTCAACGAACAGTTCGCCCTAGCCGACATCGTCGAGAAGAATGCATATCCATTACTCGCAGGTCTAAACTGCAAAGCATGTGGCTACCCGACCTGCAAGGAGATGGGAAAAGCCATCCTTCAAGGTCAGAGTGAGGCTAAGAAATGTGTCAAGTACAGTGGCGAGGTTATGCTGAGGGTCGACTGCTCAACGATCCCGCTTAACAAGTTCACTGGGTCAGCACTCGCTAACGTCATCCTCGGATTTCTAAAGACGCTTAAGGGCTCAGAAACCCCCCACCACATCGAGCTTGACTTCGAGGTGAGGGGCGACGACTGAGGAGTTACATATCTGCGTCGACAGCAACGAGGCAAGCGCCCGCAGGGACATCCTCAACTACCTACGCTTATCAGGTATGCAGGTCGATATCCAGAAGCTCACGGTTTGCGATTACGTGGTCTCGGATAGGGTGGGCGTTGAAAGAAAGGACGTGGGCGACTTCCTAGGTAGCATAAAGGATGGACGTCTATTCAAACAGGCTAAGGCGATGGTCGATGCATACGAGAAGCCCATCCTCGTGCTTGAGGGGCAGTTAAGCAGAGCGCTCCACCGCAGCGCTATGAAACCCGCAGCCGTCTACGGCGCCCTGAGCAGCCTCGCACTCGACTACGGGATAAATGTTCTCCCCACCGAGGACACAGATACCACCGCGATACTCCTTCAGCGCCTAGCCTACAGGGAACAGGCTAAAGACAACAGAGCAATACAGCTCCGCAGCGTCGACAGGAGCCTCCCACTAAACAAACAGCAACTCTTCCTCCTCTCAGGATTCCCACAGATCGGAACCACCTCCGCGGAGGACCTCCTTGAAAGGTTCGATACACCTCTAAAGGTCATTGAAGAGCTTGCCTCCGCGGAGGTGCGCGTCTCAGCCTCAGGGAAGACGAAAAAGCTGACAGGCCCTCTCGCCAAGGTGGGTGGTATAGGCCCAACAATAGTCGAGTACGCCCAGATCCTCCTCAAGAGTAGCTACCATGAAGCGTGCGCTGCTCAGCCAGACTGAACTGGGATCATCATTTATCTTACGCGAAAAATCAGGATCTAATATGGAGTCACTGACACATACATTCTCCATCCAGGCACTCCTGGTGCTACTTAAGGAGGGGCATGGGATGACCGTGGAGGAGATCGCAGAGGCGATAGGTGAGCCCCAAGGCAGCGTCGTACACGCCATCGACGCGCTAAGGGGGGCAGATCTCGTGGAGGCCAAGGTTAGACGGGCGGAGCCATACATAGAGGACGTCTCCCTCACTTCAGCAGGAAAGATAACCGCAGAAAAGCTCAAGGAGATCGAGTCCGTTATTGGCTGGGTAGGTCACGGCGGCGTCACCTAATATTTTATGCTCTTGAGGGAGACGAATGTCGGTGGAGCCTGTGGAAACGCTTTAAAACTCTACACCTTGAACCCTAGATTGTGCGAGCCCGTAGCCCAGCGGATAAGGCGTCGGCCTCCGGAGCCGGAGAGCGTGGGTTCGAATCCCACCGGGCTCGCCACTAAACTTTCTCGGATGTCTCAGGCACCGAGTCGTAGAGGTCGAAGAACCTCTTCGCATAATTGGGGTCGATCCTGTGCTCCCTCATCCCCTCAACCATGTAGCTAACGTACTTCTTAGAGGCGATATACGGCCCTTCAGGCTTCACAACCCTGTATAAATCCGCTTTATACCATTTCTTGTCCTCCCCCATAACTTGAAAGCCCTCCCTTTTGTAGACTCCGAGAGGTACCTTCTCTAATATGTCCAGTGCCTCGATCTCCTTGGGTTCGACCTCGTAGATGACGCCGTAAACCATCTCCCCCGGCGCTTCGATGATGGTACTTATACCGCCCTTCAGGTTGTCAGAATATCTCCTGAATTCTATATGGAAGTTGGGGAGGAACGCTCGCCGGATGAATACGGCGCTGGGTGTATAGTTACGAACATATTTAGTAGATAGGTTTGAGCCGTATGCGAAGTAGAGCACATCGTATCCTGAAATGTGAGTTGATTTGAAACTTGCTATCGTTCGAGATGGAGCGATACTCTCTTTAACGTGATGTCCCTCCGCCTTACTGGACAGTCGAGTGAATTACTATGTCCAACCCCCTCGTGAAGCTGAGAGATGAGTGCCAGCGCCAACTGATAGTGGCCGCGGAGGCTGCCTACCCTGGTGTAGAGCTCCCTCAATCCAAGTTCAGTCAGCCACCCGACTCCACGATGGGCGAACTCGCTTCAGCTGTTTCATTTCAGCTCGCGAAGCAGTTAAGGCAAAAACCAGCCGACATTGCAGTGAATATCGCCAAGCACGTTAAACGACACGGGTTAGTCGCCTCAGCCAAAGCAGTCAACGGCTACGTCAACTTCCAAGCAGACGAGGCAAATTATTATAGACTCGTTTTCGAGACCGCCATTAAAGACACCGATTACGGGTACCTCAAGGCTGAGAAGCCGCAGAAGGTGATAGTGGAACACACGTCAGCGAACCCGATCCACCCAATCACCATTGGTCACGCCCGAAACGCCATAACCGGTGCGTGCCTCGCTAACCTCCTAAGACTCCACGGCAATAGCGTGAAGGTCCACTTCCTAGTCAACGATATGGGGCGACAGGTTGCCCTAGCTACCTGGGGCTGGACCCTTCTCGGTAAACCCAAACCGGACATCCGGGGCGAGTTATTCATCGGCGCTATATACGCCTCAACTAACGTCAACATGGAACTCCTCAGAGTTAACAAGGAACTGAAAGCCGCAGAAGAGAAGAGTGACGTCTCCATGATCGCCGAGCTACAGGAGGAACTTGAGAAGTTCGAAGTAGCTGCGGCGGACCTCGAGAGGACGAGTCCCAAGATATACGCAACCCTCAAGGAGAAGATAGCAAAATATACCGATCCCACCGCTGAGATCGCCAAGCTCAACACCGCCTACGAGAATAACGACCCCGAGACTAAGGAAGCTGTCCGACGCCTTGTCAAGATATGCCTCGACGGATTTATCGAGACTATGGACGAGCTCGGTATACGCTATGACTCATTCGACTACGAGAGCGACCTAGTCTGGGAGAAGAAAGCCGATGAGGTCCTAGAGGCATTGAAGAACACGAACTTCGTTGAGCACGACCAGGGGGCATTAGTACTCAACTGCGACGAGGTAGCGAATGTCTACGCCATAAAGGAGCGCTGGGGACTTGCACCTCACCATGAGATACCTCGCCTCGTCCTCGTTAGAGGCGACGGCACAACCCTATACACCCTCCGGGATATGGCCTACAGTATTTACAAGTTTGGTACAGGTGTGGACAAGGTCATAAACGTCATTGGGCAGGAGCAGGCGCTCGCTCAGCTCCAGCTCAGGATAGCCTTAGTTGCCATAGATAAGCAAGCGATGGGCGATAACCAGCTCCACTACGGCTACGAGTTCGTTAAGCTCCCTGAAGGAAAGATGAGCGGTCGACTTGGAAGATACGTTGCCTTAAACGATGTTATTGATCGAAGCGTCGAGCTTGCCTTTGAGGAGGTGACGAAGAGGACGCCTGACCTACCTGATATGCAACGTAGGGACATTGCGAGGATGGTGGGCCATGGAGCCGTGAAATACACCTTACTCAGTGTCGACGCCAATAAGCAGGTCATCTTCGACTGGGCTAAGGCCCTCAACTTCGAGACAAATAGCGCCCCATTCATTCAATACAGCTACGCCCGCTGCTGCAATATACTCAAACGAGCTGAAATCAAACCTAACGCCGACTATAGCCAGCTCAAGGACACTAAGGAGAGAGAGATAGTCAGTCTCGTATCAAACTGGCCCGAGGTCTTCGCCGAGACCGCCAAAGAGCTCAAACCCGGTTCCATCACAGCATACCTCAACAGCCTTGCGGACAAGTTCAATAGTTTCTACTCTAGCCTACGCGTCCTCAACGCGGAAACCCCCGGGTTGATCGGAGCACGTCTCGCTCTAGTTGACGCAGTACGCGTTGTCCTCAAGAACGGATGCGCGGTGCTCGGCATAGATGCCCCTGAAAGGATGTAGGGACTACCCTCTGCGCGCACGTCGTCGAGATACAGGCGACACGCTTCGGCGAGGCTTACTCCTAGTTAGTCATTGAGATACTCCACCACAGGGTGAGCAGCTTCGACAGCTTCGTGGAGCTAGTCAGTACCCCTCCTAACTACGTGAAGAGGCTACAAGCCCTCCAGTCAACCTAGGAGCGCAGCTAGCTCCTCCATATCCATCTCCAATTCACCGAGTAGCTTCCGATTGTAAATCGCCGCCGCTGGGTGGTAGAAGGGATATACTACGATACTCCCCCACGCCGCATTTACTCTGCAGGCTTTCCCATGAACATCTCCTATGACCCCCTCTTCAAGGCCAAACATTTCAAAGATGTACTCGATGGCACTATTTCCCATTGGCGTAATGACCTCAGGCTGGATTATCTCCAGTAACCTCTTTAGGTGCCCAGAGCAAGCCTCTACCTCCCCCCTCTTAGGCCTTCGGTTCCCTGGTGGCCTACACCTAACAACATTCGTGATGAAGACATCAACTCGGTTCAGATGGGCCTTTGCTAGGAGACGGTCTAGGAGCTTCCCTGCTGAGCCTACAAAAGGGCGACCCGTATCATCCTCCCTCCTCCCAGGCGCCTCGCCAACGAAGACGACCCGAGAATCAAGGGCCCCCTCACCCATCACGCGGTTCTTCACCCCAGAACAGAGCCCACAAGCCTGACAGGACTCCACATCCCTGGTTAATTCCTCGAAGCGAGTCTTCTTTAACGCCGAAGCCAGTTCAAAGCACCCCACGGGATGATTCTTATGCCTATGATACTTCGCGAGCGTAAAAGGCTGAGTCCCTCAACAACATTTTTATAACATCGCTACAGAGTTGTGTAGCGATACAATTGTCCCGAGGAGTTGAGGATATCCGGGTCATAAAGGATCCAGAGATTGCTAAGTTGCTCGCTGACGACACCCGCCGTAGGATACTCCATATGCTAAGACACCAGGAGATGTCCCCAGCCGACCTTGCTAGAGCACTCGATAAGAACTTTTCAAGTGTCCAGCATCACCTGAACTCCTTGGTTATAGCTGGCCTCGTCGAGCAGACGCGTGAGGAGAAAGTACGGAACATGATCCAACCATACTACCATGCCACCGCACATCGATTCTTAATATCCTACTCCCTCACCGAAAGCCTAGCCAAGGACGACGGATACGCCCAATGGCACGAGAAATCTCTCCAGAAGATGATCATAGGACTCGAGGTATTTGGCATAAAGATCCCCGAAGAAAAACGTGCTAGGATCATCGAGCTAATGAACACTTGCGTCGAGATGGAGCGAAAGGCTTTCGAAGAGGTCGTCGAGCAGCAGAGTGACCCTGAGAAACTGGACAGAAGCGTCCAGAGACCCCTCCTCCAGCTCCTCACACACCTCAAGCTGTCACGTGACGCTGAACACATCGCTGCTATACACGAACTTGACAAGACCATAGGACTCTAAGGAAGCTGACTAAATGCAATCAGAAGTAAAAAATGAAGCCAAAAAGAAGGGCAGTAAGCAACTCGGGAACTTCAGTAGGATGATGGCCTATGCGACGCCCTTCTGGCAGTTCAAGGCTGTCATCGTCCTAATAGTCTTCTCAACGTTCCTTGACGTGCAGATGCCTACTCTCATAGGCAGCATAATCGATCTCATAAGTAACATCTCAGCTGGCAACGACCTTACGAATTGGAGTGGGGGACTGCTCGGGACGTTACTTATCCCAGCTGCTCACTGGATATCATACACCTTCAATCTCGACACCAACTATGCGACCCTCGGGACCTTCGTAATTAGCCTCGTCCTCGTAGCTGGAGGTGTCGCCCTCTTAAACTATGTTATCCGTTTTGGCGGAGCTTGGTTCAGCCAACGAGGCAGCTACGCCATGAGAGGGGATATGTACACGAGTCTTCTCGAGCAGTCCTTCAGCTTCTACGACAAGCAGAGGACAGGGCAGCTCATGGCCCGGGCGACGGGTGACATCGACCAGATAGACCGATGGTACGACATCGGGCTCAGGATGTCGATCTCAACCGTTGTCCTTATCTCAATGGTGATATGGACCCTCTGGAAAACCGATGTCAACCTCACGCTCCTCACTCTCCTGGTCCTCCCCTTCCTGTTCATCACCATGCTAACCTTCGGCCGTAAATCATTCCCAATAACCCAGCTCATGCGCCAGCAATATGGTGAGATTACGAGTGTTTTCCAGGAGAACCTCATGGGACTCAGGGTCGTAAGAGGATTCGCCCAGGAGAAGCAGGAGGAAGAGAAGATCGATCGCGAACTCACCAAGTACTTCAACTACCACGTCCTCACGGCAAAGTACCGAGCCTACTTTCTTCCCATGGCTACCATGATAACCAGCATCGGATTCGTCATGATTCTGTGGTTCGGTGGGAACCAAGTGATAAAAGGTGTCGTCAGTATAGGCAGCCTCATTGCTTTCTATCTCTACCTCACCAGGATTGCCCAACCGGTCAGGATGTTGGGAAACATCTCCAACCTACTCCTTAGGGCGAACGCTGCTGCGGGGCGAGTCTTCGAGATCATAGATGCCCAAGTCGCCGTCCACGATAAGCCAGACGCCATCGAGATAACTAAGCTCAATGGTCATGTCCAGTTTGAGCACGTTAGCTTCGGTTACGACGAGAAGAATTTAGTTCTGAACGATGTGAACCTCGACGTCAAGCCAGGGATGACCGTCGCGATACTCGGTGCAACTGGAAGTGGAAAGAGCAGCATAATCAACCTAATCCCCCGATTCTATGACGCCAACTCGGGCTCTATAAAAATAGACTTGCATGATGTTCGCGACTACAAGATCAAGTCCCTGAGGGAACACATTGGTATAGTCCGGCAGGACCCCTTCATTTTCAGCACCTCATTTAAGGGTAACATAGCCTACGGGGTGGAGAATGCGAAGATAGAGGATATAGAGGCCGCCGCGAAGCAGGCTAAGATACATGACTACATAGTCAGCACCCCAAAGGGGTATAATACTGAGGTCGGAGAACGTGGCGTCACCGTCTCAGGAGGGCAGAAGCAACGCATAGCAATAGCTCGTGCTCTACTCAAGAACCCTAAGATACTCATCCTCGACGATTCAACTAGCAGCGTAGATACACAGACAGAGCACGATATACAACAGGCACTCGACGAACTACTAACTGACCGAACTACATTCATAATCACTCAGCGCTTAAGCTCCATCAAGAAAGCCGATTATATAGTCGTCCTCGACAACGGGCTAGTAGCCGAGGAAGGCACACACGACCAACTCATGGCCAAGGATGGAATATACCGAAAGCTCTTCGAGACTCAGGTCTCGGGGGGTGTGAAGGAGGTGAATTAGGATGGGTATGCGCGGAGGTGGCGGAGGCATGGGCGGTGGGTACCACGGCATAGTTGCCGGCGACGACGACAACTCGATCCGACAGATCCCTGACTCGGCACTCGCCATCAGGATGTTAAAGTACGTACTAAGATACAAAAGACGAGCTGCTATCATGTTCGTGACCGTCGTCCTCACAACGGGTCTAAACCTCATCCCCACTCTCCTCTACGGGACCGCCATCGACAAATACATCCCCAATATGGATGCGACGGGACTAACCCTCATCGCTATAGGATATCTACTCGTCATCCTCACAACGTACGGATCGCAGTTCACCCAGAACTACTTGATAGAGTGGCTATTCGGCAGAATGGAGTATGATATGAGAGAGGACATCTTCGACCACTTACAGAAGCTATCCATCAACTACTTTGCAGACAAGGAGCCCGGCAACATCGTCAGCCGAGCCACTAACGACATCGACAAGATATCCGAGCTTATCTCATCGGGCGTAATCACCGCTGCCGCGGATCTCCTCACAATCATCGGCATCGTCATCATAATGTTCTCACTGAACTTGAGGCTGAGCCTGATCAGCTTCGCAATCATCCCGATCATGCTCGTATGGATGATAGTCTGGGGCAAGCGAGTTAGGACCGTCTACCGCGAGACCCGCAAGTCCATTGCTAGCGTCTCAGCCCAGATGGAGGAGTCCGTCAGCGGTATCAAGGAGATACAGAGTTTTAGCAAGGAAGATGAGACTAAGAGAGAGTTCCAGAACGTAAACGAGTCGAACCGTATGGCGAACACGGAGGCGGGGCGCGTCATGTCAGCCTTCTTCCCTACCATCACCTTCTTCACCGCGGTAG